>NZ_JANHGP010000018.1:0-111568 GCF_024494585.1 Acinetobacter sp. 5862 | reverse complement strand
TATGACAATTTTATATACTCCATAAACCCTTTAAATTAATTAGGTGGTTTATGTCGCACTTCAAGTTTTACTCTGCCAAACTTAAGTGCATTTGATTAAATCTATTGTATTAAATTTTTTTTAAAATGATGAAATAATTTTTAGAACCTGATGAATATTAATTTTACCTTAATTCTTGATGCTTTCTATAGGTTGAATTTCATATAACAAATCTAGACTATCTATGAATTAATTCACAAAATAAAAAGATAAGTTATATGAGATTAACGCACTCAAAATAAATATAGACATAATAGTCTTTATAAAATTATTTTAATGCAAGATTATTTCCAACACTTTGCTCAATAGCAATAATATTTTGTTTAATCAATTCAGGAATAGCTAGTTTATTGGAGGTTACTTTATCGACACAAACCATCACTGCCTCTCCTGTTGCAACGATTTGGTTTTGTGTTTCACTCCATAAACTATAATGCATTCGAAAAGCACTATTTCTGAGCTCCTCAATACGTGCACCAATATGCAGCACATCAGGATAAAATACTGGCTTTAAATATTTACATTGACTAGAGGCTACCACCGTCACTATATCTTGATCAAATATATTTAATGCCATTAAATAAGCAATTCGTGCACTCTCAATATAGCGATAATACTGCACATTATTTACATGCCCAAAAGCATCCATATCACCCCAAGCAATTGTTTGTCGATGTACAACAGGATAGACAGACAGGTCTTTCATATCTCACTCATATCTTAAAGTTTAAAAAATTAACATCATTTTCAAAGATTAAATTCAACTGCCTGATCAAATCCAGATTATCTCCAAGCGTTGATTTAATCCGCAAATAGCTCATTAATATATTATCAGGATATAAAGTTAATAACTGCTCAGCTTCTTCTAAACGTTGAGTTGCAACATAAATATGCCATTTTGCAAAGGTCAACATTGGAACACTCGTGTAACGCTGTTCTAGCTGAATAATACGTTGCTCAACATAGCTATAATCGGGAATTTGCTTCAGTAGTTGCTGTTGGAACCAAAGATAAAAAACCTCTGGATCGAAATTTTCCTGCAATAAATGCAATGCAAGATCCTCATGCTGCAATCCCATTTCTGGCATACGTGCCAATAATTTTAACCACAAAACCTTACTACTATATGGTCGTGCTTGAATTTCATTCTCTAGAGCAATATACCGCTGTTGCAGTGCAGCTAAGTCATCCACAGATGCTTGATCAAACTGTATGAGTAATTGTTGCAACCAGAGATCTCGATGTTCTGCACTTAATAAACCATGCTGAATTGATTGTAAAAATAACCAAGGCTGTTGTAAGGCAAGTTTACCCCACAAAACAGTAATGCGTTGTTGATAAGCAGTTTCAATCTCAGCCAACCAAGGTGAAAGTTGATGCTGTGCAAGGAATTCTAGATGGGTTAATGCTTTTTCTGTTTCATGTTGTTCTAAGAAAATATCGATCCGCTGTAGTTCTGCCAGCTCAAAGGCCATCGGTGCTGATTTCTCTAGTTTCTGCAAAGCGAGTTGATAGTCACCATTTTTATAATCAAATTGTGCATCAACAATATTACTCAGCAATCCTGACTGAGCAAAAACACGCTCAATAAATCCCTGCTGTTCTTTTGCCGCATCAAGCAGCCAGACTATACCGAGCTGCTCATATGGATGTAGATCTTTAAATTGTAAAATATTTTCTTTCTTACGCTGTTCTCGCGCAAAATATCTGCGACTCACAAACCATAACAACTGTGCGAATAAACTAATCACAATAAAAAGTGCGATTAAGCCCCATAAACTGCTTTGGAACTGCCAATCGCGCCAGTAAATATAAACATAGCCATTACCGTAGCCATAGCTCAGCATGGCAAACATAGCAAAAAATAATAGGCTTACAAGTAAATAAATGAACACCAGTTGTTTCATAATTACATTACCCCAGTAAACCAAGGGTCGTTAATTTAGGTGTCGGAATAACTGAAAGATTTAACAGCTTTTCTAATTTTTGCTTGATCATTTGACTGTTTTGATCAGGTAAAATTGAGAATAATCGAATTACCTCTTGAACGGATTTGCGATACTCAGATGCTTGTCCTTGATGTAAGGCTTGTGAAGCAAGAAGTAAACGTAACTGAGCTTCTTTTAAAATGAGATGGCGATTGATTAAATCAGGCTGTGTACGCTGCACCTTTTCAAATTTGAACCAACACCACCATGAAGAGGCTTCAGCTTTTTGCATTTTAATAGTTGGGTTATGCACTTCTTGTAAAAGCTTTTGATCCAATTGCTGCAATAAAGTATCAATCTGTTGCTGCTGTTGGGTTTGCATAAGCACATAATGTTGAATAGCTTGTTTATCCTGTTCGATCGCTTTCATCAAACTATGCTGTAAAGCAGGAGAAACCGTATATTGGACAATATGCTGCTGTACTTGATTTAATTGATCAATCGCATAAATGAACTGCTGTTGATCTATTGCGAATTGAACTAACTGTAATTGCTGTTTGATTAATATAACAGGCGCTACACCCGTGACCATACTGGGTAAGCTCGAAGCTTCTGAAGGGTCAGATAAATGAGCATCTTGTAATTGTCGCTGCACAGCGACAAATTGATCATTCAGCAAAGAATAACGTTGCTGCTGCTGTGTAAGCTGTTGCTGGAGTTGAGGAACGATCTGAGAATATTGTGCTACGTCATAACTAAGTTTGGCTAACCATAATAAACTTAGTAATAAAATCAGGTAAACAATCTTTCTCATATACGTCCTTGCCAAGCACCGATACGTTGAATAATCTCTGATATAGATAAATTATCAAGCTGAATAATGTTAATCTCTTGATGTGTTTGCAACCGTGCATTTTTGAGTAGCTGCGCTAAACGGTCACCTAGCGCCAAATATATCCATTTCGCATCCATATTATTTTGACCACAAAGCTGCTGCCAATTATTCCAACTCGCTTCACTACTAATCAACACCATAACAGGTTGACTTGGCATTATTTTTTTTAAAATTTTTGGAAAAAGCGTAACACTTTGAATTGGGCATTGGCGACGATAAAGAACAAAATTAAGAATCTCGACACCTTGCTGTTGCAACTGCTGCATCATAAACTGCCGCCCCCCAAGACCACGCCAAAAAGCAACTTTGTCCAAATGTACTTGTTGATTTAATATTGGGAGATCTAGCATACCTTCCGAATTTTCAACCTCAGGGATGTGGCTATCTATATTAAATTTTGCGAGTGCTTGGGCAGTTGCTTGACCCACTGCGATCCATTGCACATGCTTAAGTTGATCTAAGGATATCTTTTGTTGTTGTAAATATTGCATACCAACATCAACAGCGGTCGGGCTGACAACAACAATAACTTGCACCTGCTCAAGTTGCTGATACAGTTCACGTAAATGCCCCGAAAAAGGTTCAGCTACAAGTTCCAACAATGGCAGATTGATAACCTGATGACCCACTTCCAACAATGCTTGCGTTAAGTTCACAGCACGATCTTCAGGGCGTGTATTAATAAAAAGCATTAATAAAGCGCTTTTAACAATTCACCTGCACCTTGCTCCAATAAGCATTGTGCAAGTTGTTCACCTAATTGTTCAGCATCTTCTGAAGTTCCAGCCAATTGTTGTTTTAGTAAGATTTTTCCATCAACACTTCCCACACGACCTTCTATGCTGAGCTGATCATTGGCTAAAGTTGCATATCCTGCGATTGGAACTTGACAACCACCTTCTAGATAGGCATTAAACGCACGTTCTGCGCGCACACAAATTGAGGTTTCTTCATGCTGTAATGGTTGGATAATTTTTAATAATTCCACATCATCTGCACGGCACTCTAAGCCCAATGCACCCTGACCAACAGCAGGTAAACTTAAAACAGGCGCTAAACAATGGCGAATTCGATCTGCCAAACCTAAACGCTTTAATCCTGCACTGGCTAAAATGATCGCATCATATAAACCATCATCAAGTTTTGATAAACGCGTCCCCACATTGCCACGTAAGTCAATAATCTCTAAATCAGGACGTATTTGTAAAATTTGGCATTTGCGACGCAAACTAGATGTACCTACTTTGGCACCTTGAGGTAACTCATCAAAACTTTGGTAATGATTCGAAACAAAGGCATCAAGTGGATCTTCTCGCTCACAAGTCACAGCGAGCGTTAAACCTTCGGGTAAGTGCATTGGCACGTCTTTCATTGAATGGACCGCCAAATCAGCGCGACCCTCTAACAAAGCAGCTTCCAGTTCTTTAACGAATAATCCTTTACCACCAATTTTTGCCAAAGGTGTATCTAGAATTTTATCACCTTGCGTCACAAACTTAAGCAACTCAACCGTTAAATCTGGATAAAGCGCATTTAAACGGGAGCGAATATGCTCCGCCTGCCAAAGTGCAAGAGGGCTTTGTCGAGTCGCAATTTTTAAGGTCTTCATAAATTCAAGTTAAGCATGGATCAAAACAATTGTTTCAAACTTAACTTGCTCACCTAAAATTGCAAGCAAAAACTGATTTTTCATCTGACTTAAGCTCAATATTTTATAATTGATGCATACATTCTCTTAAGCTTGGTAAATGACGGCGACTTACAGATAAGCGTTCATCCAGCTCACGTAATCTAACCTGATACTGACCAGCCGCAATCAGTTCCAACCGTTCTAAATAATCAAGAGAAACTAAAGCATTACGATGAATTCGAATAAAACGATCTGAAAACTCAGATTCTAGATCTTTTAAAGTTTCATCAATTAATACACTGCCATTCCGATGACGCACAGTGACATATTTCTGATCTGCTAGAAAATAGTAAATATTCTCTATTGGAATAAGTTCGACCCCGCGATAAGTTTTCGCAGCAATTTGATGGCGTTGAGTTTTAGTATCGTACATATCGTCTTGTTGTTGTAAACCAGTCATTTGTGCTTGTGTAAGTTGCGTCAGACTATTGAACACCTGTTGTAAATCTTGTTGTGCAATAGGCTTGAGCAAATATCCCTGTGCTTGAAATTTAAACGCTTCCAATGCGTGTTGATCATATGCCGTACAAAAAATAATAGCTGGACGAGGGCTAAGATGACTGATCTGCTCAGCGCACTCCAATCCGTTCATTCCAGGCATTTGAATATCTAATAGAACAACATCGGGCGAATCATTTTCAATATGGTTTAACACATCCTGCCCATGATGCGCCGTCGCAATCACTTCATGACCCATTTGGGTCACTAAACGTGACAAACGCTCTACTGCGAGAGGTTCATCATCAGCAATCAGAACTTTCATCCTCTCCTCCTTGTCACCGTTAACTTCATCCGTCATTTTTTATGGTTAACTTAACTTATTATTTTACTCGATAGTGATAACTTACCACCGTGGTATATAACGATCCCCCCCCATAAACCTGAAACTTCACTGTCTGTCCGTAATAGGCTTTTAGACGTTGCTTCACATTTTCTATTGCAATACCATTCCCTTGTCTCGATTTTATTGTATCGTGAGAATAAGGGTTAGTAATGACTATACTGACTTGATTTTGCAATATTTCAACCAATACACTAATGGTTGAGGGCTGTAAAACTTTTTCTACCCCATGAAAAATACTATTCTCTAGCAAAGGTTGCAATGTTAATAATGGAATCGTGACTCGTTTTAACTCTAAAGACGTCGCCTGTATATTCCATTCTACCTTTAAACGCTCTCCTAAACGTAATTTTTCAATACTTAAGTATTGCTGACACAAGTCAATTTCTTCAGCCAAACTCACCAATTTCAATTCTTGAAAACTGGCGCGGAATAATCGTGACAAGTTAATCAGCATGTTTTCTGCTTTGTCAGGATCAATTGAAATCAAACTCACGACACTATTTAAACTATTAAATAAGAAGTGAGGATGAATACGTGCTTGCATGGCTTGAATCCGCGCATTCAGCTCACTATATTGCTGATTCATCCATTGCTCTCGCATATAGAGATAACGCAAACAGAAAGCACCAAGCAAGATGCCATATCCCAAATGCAGACTTACACCTTGAAATAAGATATCTTCAGAAAAGTTATTTGTTGATGAACCCCAATATTGAATTATATTAATCACACACGTGGTAAGTAAAACAATAAGTTGAAGAAAAATAAAACCTAAAATTAACGCCATTTTCTGACTAAATTTGACAAAAAACTCTTGAAAATAGTCAACAAAAGCAGAAAACGATAAAATTATCCAGTTAATAAAAAGCATGTATTGAAAAACTCGGATACTTTCCACTGCTTGCCAAGAACGGGCTTCTGCAAGTGCGAGTACCATTGCCAAAACATTACTTGCTACAATTAATTCCAATAAGTGTTGCGATTGCCTTATTTTCGTAAAAAAATAGGACCCTGCTGGACTCATTTGACGTGTTTTCGATAACTTCTTGCGTCGAATTTCAGCAACTACGTTTGGATTTGCTATACTCTTTTTTATTTTACTGAGCCGCCATGACCACATCTTCTCAATCCTCTTCTTCAGCAAGCCCTAATCAAACCTCTGGAATGTGGGGCGGTCGCTTCTCTGAAGCAACAGATGCATTTGTTGCAGAATTTACCGCATCTGTTCAATTTGACCAACGTTTTTATAAACAAGATATTGCTGGTTCGATTGCACATGCAACCATGCTTGCTAAAGTTGGTGTACTGACCGAGGCTGAGCGTGATGATATTATCCAAGGTTTAAATACAATCAAGGCTGAAATCGAAGCAGGTAATTTCGAATGGCGTATTGATTTAGAAGACGTACACATGAACATTGAGTCTCGCTTGACTCAACGTATCGGCATCACAGGTAAAAAATTACATACAGGTCGTAGCCGTAATGACCAAGTTGCAACTGACATCCGTTTATATTTACGCGATGAAATTGATGACATTTTAGGTCTATTACTACGCTTACAAAAAGGCCTACTCAGTCTGGCAAGCAAAAATACCAATACGATTATGCCTGGTTTTACTCATTTACAAACAGCTCAGCCAGTAACATTTGGTCATCACCTATTGGCTTGGTTTGAGATGTTGGTTCGCGATACTGAACGCCTTCAAGATTGTCGCAAGCGAGTTAATCGCATGCCACTCGGTTCAGCAGCCTTAGCAGGAACAACCTACCCAATTGATCGCGCATATACAGCCGAATTATTGGGTTTTGAAGCAGTTTCTGAAAATTCGCTTGATGCTGTTTCTGATCGTGACTTTGCCATTGAATTTAATGCGGCGGCATCTTTGATTATGATGCATTTGTCCCGTATGTCAGAAGAATTGATTTTATGGACTTCGGCTCAATTCAAGTTCGTCAACATTCCAGACCGCTTCTGTACGGGCTCATCTATCATGCCGCAGAAGAAAAACCCAGATGTTCCTGAGTTAGTACGTGGTAAATCAGGTCGCGTGTTTGGTGATTTGATTAGTTTATTAACGCTAATGAAAGGTCAACCATTGGCATATAACAAAGACAACCAAGAAGATAAAGAGCCTTTGTTTGATGCAATTGATACCGTTCGTGGTTGCTTAATGGCCTTTGCAGATATGGTGCCTGCACTCGTTCCAAACATTGAAATTATGCGTGAAGCAGCGCTTCGTGGTTTCTCTACAGCAACTGACCTTGCTGATTACCTTGTGAAGAAAGGTGTTGCTTTCCGTGATGCACACGAAATTGTAGGTAAAGCAGTTGCGCTTGGTGTCGCTGAAGAAAAAGATTTATCTGAATTGACACTGGAACAGCTTCAACAATTCTCTGATTTGATCGAAGCAGATGTATTTGATAAAGCCTTAACTTTAGAAGCTTCTGTAAATGCGCGTGATCATATCGGCGGGACATCGCCAAAACAAGTTGAAGCAGCCATTACTCGTGCACACACTCGCCTAGAACAGTTATACGCTTAAGGATAAATCATGACTAGACAAGTATTTTGCCGCAAATATAAACAAGAGCTTGAAGGTCTAGACTTTGCACCATTCCCAGGTGCAAAAGGTCAAGAATTCTTTGAGACGGTTTCAAAACAGGCTTGGCAAGAATGGTTAAAACACCAAACCACGCTCATTAACGAAAAACGCCTCAATGTATTTGAACCCGATGCGAAGAAGTTTCTTGAAGAGCAACGGGAGAAGTTCTTCAACAATGACGAAAGTGTTGAAAAAGCAGAAGGTTGGACGGAACAAAAGTAAATCGTTTCAACTAATACCACTGAATAAAAGAGAGCTAAATATAGCTCTCTTTTTACATGACATTAACATAAGTAATAAAGGTTTACAGAGTATACACAGTTGTCTACGTGACAGATCAACACTCTCCGCTTATATTGAATATCAGAAGCAAAAAGAGATAGTTCGATATCTCAAGTAACACATAATATTTCTCTCCCAGACTTTCCCCCGAAGTCTGGGATTTTTTTATTTGTATGATATCAATTTATATAAAAATCATATTCACGGTTATATTAGGTCAATCAATTGCCCAGCAACGTTATTCAAATTACGCTAACCCCACAATAAAAAATGCCTTAGGATTTTGAGAAATTATTGGATGACTACTCTTAAAATTCACCTAATGATTACTTCATTTCCGATGACTTTATGCAACGTATGGCAATAAAAAAAGCTGCTCATTATGTAGCAGCTTTGAATCTTTATTTGGTGATTATTTTTGATTCACTTTTTGTTCAATTTCTTCAATACTGGTATGACGTACATCCATACCTTTTGCCATATAAATAACTTGCTCTGAAATATTACGGGCATGATCGCCAATTCGCTCAAGCGAACGCAATACCCACATCACATTAATCACACGCGTAATATGGCGTGGGTCTTCAATCATGTAGGTCATCAAAGTTCGTGTTGCAGACTGATATTCACGATCAATATCCACGTCTGCCATCACCACTTTTAAAGCCTGATCAACATCTAAACGCGCGAAAGCATCCAAAGCATCATGAATCATAACACGCACTTGGTTACCAATATGGCGTGTTTCCATATAACCGCGTGGAGACTCACCTTCTTCACATAAATTTTGCGCAATACGAGCAATTTTTGAAGCTTCGTCACCAATCCGCTCTAAATCTGTATTTGCTTTGCTCATCGCAATGACCATACGCAAATCAATTGCAGCAGGATGACGGCGGGCGAGAATCAAGGTCAAACCTTCATCAATATCACGCTCATATTGATTAACAACATTATCTTTAAATTGAACATCAATCGCCAAATTTTCATCTGTGTCTAATAAAGCATGAATTGCATTTGCAACCTGCTGCTCTACTAAGCCACCCATGGTCATAAATTTGGTATGTACATCTTGTAAGTCTTCATTAAATTGTGAAGAAATATGGTGACTTAACACAGGATTACTTGGACTCACAGTATGCCTCCACTAGACACATGGAAAAATGATTGGTGATTAAAACACAGCAATGATGAAACTTTTATGACAATAACATAGCTGAGCCAAAAGTCGATTGCTGCGAATTGATAAAACAAAAATCTAAAAATCTGTTAATCTAAATACCTAGCTTGACGGAGCGCAGTTAATTAACTGCTGAGATTATCTTAATCGCAAGATTTAAAGATGAGTACCGTTGAACCTGATCAGGTTAACACCTGCGTAGGAATCAAGCCCAACAAAAGCCTCGCCTTTATTTATCAAAGAGATAAATGCGCTATCGTTTTTGCTCGTGCTTGATTCGTTAATGTAATACATAAGGATCATGCCATGAACCAATTAACGAATCTTCCCTCTGCTGATATTTCTGCTCAACATGAGCAAGATGCTAAAGATTTAACCCGTATTTTACCTGCTTCACGCAAGGTTTATGTTGAAGGTTCTCGCCCCGATATCCAAGTTCCATTTCGCAAAATTAGCTTGACAGAAACGCCGACAGGTTTAGGGGGGGAATATAATCCTCCTGTTATGGTTTATGACACATCGGGTGTTTATACCGATCCTGATGTCCAAATTGATTTAAATCAAGGTCTACCTTCTGTCCGCCAAACTTGGATTGAAGAACGTGATGATACCGATGTACTCTCAAGTTTAAGTTCTGATTTTGGTCAGGCTCGCTTAAAAGATATTCGTACTGCTGACATTCGTTTTGCTCATATTCAAAACCCTCGTCGAGCTAAGGCAGGGAAAAATGTTACGCAAATGCATTATGCGAAACAGGGCATTATTACGCCTGAAATGGAATATATTGCAATTCGTGAAAATCAACGCCAAGGTGACGGCGTAGACATGCGTCAGCATGCAGGACAAAACTTTGGTGCTCAGAATTTAAGAGAAATTACACCTGAATTCGTGCGTCAAGAAGTTGCCGCAGGTCGTGCAATTATTCCTGCCAACATTAATCATCCTGAAATTGAACCAATGATCATTGGTCGCAACTTTTTAGTAAAAATTAATGCCAATATTGGGAACTCCGCTCTAGGTTCATCGATTGATGAAGAAGTTGCTAAAATGACATGGGCAACGCGTTGGGGCGCCGACACGATCATGGACTTATCGACAGGTAAGAATATTCATGAAACCCGAGAATGGATTATCCGTAATTCACCTGTTCCGATCGGTACTGTTCCAATTTATCAAGCTTTGGAAAAAGTAGATGGTGTCGCGGAAGATCTCACTTGGGAAATCTTTAAAGACACGTTGATTGAGCAAGCTGAACAAGGCGTCGATTATTTCACTATTCACGCAGGTGTATTATTACGCTATGTGCCTATGACCGCAAATCGTCTCACCGGTATTGTGTCTCGTGGCGGTTCAATTATGGCGCAATGGTGTCTTGCGCATCATCAAGAAAACTTCTTGTATACGCATTTCGATGAAATCTGTGAAATCATGAAAGCCTATGACGTTTCATTTAGCTTAGGTGATGGTTTACGTCCAGGCTGTATTCAAGATGCAAATGATGAAGCTCAATTCAGTGAGCTTAAAACCTTAGGTGAATTGACACACCGTGCTTGGGAACATGATGTTCAGGTGATGATTGAAGGTCCCGGTCATGTGCCTATGCATATGATTAAAGAAAATATGGATCTACAACTTGAAGTTTGTAAAGAAGCACCTTTCTACACACTTGGTCCACTCACCACCGATATCGCACCAGGTTATGATCATATTACTTCTGCAATTGGTGCTGCAATGATTGGATGGTATGGCACAGCAATGCTGTGTTATGTCACACCGAAAGAGCACTTAGGTTTACCAAACAAAAAAGACGTCAAAGACGGCATTATCACTTATAAAATTGCAGCACATGCAGCAGACTTAGCCAAAGGTCATCCGGGTGCTCAAGTTCGTGATAATGCATTATCGAAAGCACGTTTCGAATTCCGATGGGATGACCAGTTCAACCTCAGCTTAGACCCTGATACAGCACGCAGCATGCACGATGAGACTTTACCCAAAGAAGCACACAAATCTGCACATTTCTGTTCTATGTGCGGACCAAAATTTTGCTCGATGAAAATCACGCAGAATGTGCGAGATTATGCACAAAATCAGCACAATGCCAAGCAATCAAATGATGCTGAAAAAGATGTTGAAGCAGGTCTCAATGCAATGAAAACCGCTTATCAGGAACATGGTCTAAAATTGTACCACAAGCTGTAAATCGACTAAAAAAAGATTTGCCCACGAATCAATCTCGGTTAGGATGAGATATGTACAATCTCATCCTGATTGAAGATGAATATTCTTGACCACGCCAGCTATTCAGCATCCGACGTTACGATAGAATCTCGAGAGTTTTTATTCCGAGGATTCATTCAAGTTGAGAAAGTGAATCTTACGCACCGACTATTTCATCGATCTGAATATTCACCAATTATTCAGCGTGAACTTATACATCGTCCAGAAGCTGCTGGCGTTTTACTTTATAACAATCAGCAACAACGTTTCGCACTTATTGAACAATTCCGAGTTGGTGCATTAAATGACTCCGAGTCAGCATGGCAACTTGAGATCATTGCGGGTGTACTGGATGGAAATGAATCTCCAGAAACCTGTATTCGTCGTGAAAGTCTAGAAGAATCAGGCTGCGAAATTAATGAGTTGCAGCATTTATTCAGTTTTTATCCTTCTGCTGGTGCATGCGCTGAGTTTTTTCATTTATATGCCGCAGAAGTTGATTTACCAAGCAATGGAGGCATCTTTGGCGTTCCAGATGAAGGGGAAGATATTCAACTCCATTTGTTTGATTACGCTGAAATCACCATGTTATTCAAAAATAATCGCTTGAAGAATGCCCCTGTCATCATGGCATTACAATGGCTTAGTCAACATATACAACGACAATAAATCTGAAAGGGGTAAGACGGTGACTTTTCAAGTCTCAAAATTATCACAAAAAGATTTTGTGATTATACAAATTACTGATACCCATTTATTGGAGTATCCGCATTTAGAGTTTGTCGGGATGCACCCTGAACAAAGCTTTCACGCAGTAATTGACTTGATGCGCCAACAACATCCGCAGATCGATATGATTGTGCATACTGGAGATTTAGCACAAAACCCAACAACTGTGACTTATGATCGCTATCTTAAGCATATGCAGAGTATAGGTATTCCCTTTTTTCAGACGCCTGGCAATCATGATGATGTATCTCACTTCCCTTTTCATGGAGCAGATCCGCATCAACCTACTGTCGTAGAAATTGGCGATTGGTGCATTATTTTACTCAATAGCGCACAGCCAACAAGAATTGATGGCAAAATTGCAGAGGCTGGCCTTGAACAATTAACAGAATTATTAAAAAAACATCATGATCGTCATATTATGATTGCCTGCCATCACCATCCTTTTGCGATGGAATCTGCTTGGATTGATCAACATAAACTAAAGAACTCATCTGATTTACTCGAAACCATTCAACCTTTTTCAAATATCAAAGCCATTATCTGTGGTCATGTACACCAAGATTCTATTAACACATGGCAAGATATTCAATTTTTATCAACGCCATCAACCTGCATACAATTCAAACCTAAAAGTGATAAGTTCGCACTTGATGAAGAACATCCGGGTTACCGCTTTATTAAACTCAAAGCAAACGGAGAAATCGAAACTCAGGTCTATCGTTTATCAACTTCACAGCGAATGAATAGCTCTGAAGTCTTAGGATATGACTAAACTTTTGATTACAAATTACATTCTCGTTTTCTCACAAAATCTGGACGGGAATGACTACCATCTTGCTGAAAAACTCTATATGATGTCGACCCTTGATGGGAAAAACCATCTTAGGTTTCTATAAAAACACTTGCATATCACCATATTTTTTGCGTATAGATAGTACGTGTAAGATGAGGAATGCCCTATATGGCGAATGACAACCAAAATCAAGTCTTGGACGAACAGACAGAAGTGATCGACGATCAAAAATCGGCTGTGAAACGCGTACGTAAAACCAAACCAAAAGCTTCAGAAGGTGGTACAACTGCCAGCTTATTTGGAATTGCACCTTATCAGCCGAAGAAAAATGAAGAATATATGTCTGAAGGACAGCTTGAGCATTTCCGCCAAATTTTAAATGCATGGAAAGCTGAGTTAATGTCTGAAGTTGATCGTACATTGAACACAATGCAAGATGAGTCAACTGCGCTTCCTGACGTCAACGACAGAGCAACGCAAGAAGAAGAATTTGCGATTGAATTACGTACACGTGACCGTGAGCGCAAACTCATTCGTAAAATCGAACAATCACTTGAAACAATTCAAAACGAAGATTACGGTTTCTGTGAAACCTGTGGTATCGAAATTGGCTTACGCCGTTTAGAAGCACGTCCAACAGCGACTTTATGTATCGATTGCAAGACTTTGGCTGAAATCAAAGAAAAGCAAAATAACGGTTAATAATCCCTCCCAACCTCCCTTTGAAAAGGGAGGAATACTACGAATTGAAAGATTTATGATATTCGAGTATTTCCCCTCCTTTATAGGAGGGACTGGAGAAGGATTGAAATACACAACCATAAAATCTTTATGCCTTACATCGGACGATTTGCCCCCTCTCCAACTGGCCCATTGCATTTTGGCTCCCTACTCACCGCAGTCGCAAGTTACTGTGATGCCAAAGCCAACCACGGCAAATGGCTAGTTCGAATTGAAGATACCGATATTCCTCGTATCTATCCCAATAGTGAAAACCATATCCGATCTTGTATTGATGCCTTTCAATTTGAACCCGATGCAGAAATTATTTGCCAAAAAGATCGTTTAGAGATTTATGAACAAGTTCTTGAGCAGTTAAAACACTTAGATGCGATCTATGCCTGTCAATGTACCCGTAAAATACTGGGTTCAAATCATATTTATGTTGGTACTTGCCGCGATTTACATCTGGATTTCAATGATCAAGCTATTCGCTTGAAAGTTGCCGATCAATTGATTTGTTTTGAGGATCGCTTACAAGGTCAGCAATCTTCCAACTTAAAACATGATTTAGGTGATTTCGTACTCAAGCGCCGTGACGGCATTATAAGCTATCAATTGGCTGTGGTCGTAGATGACTATTTACAAGGTATTACGCATGTGGTTCGCGGCGCAGACCTTTTAGACAATACCGTCAGACAAATTTGGTTAGGCTCTTTACTGAATTATCCATCTCTCAACTATATGCACCTCCCCCTTGCCATGAATCATCAAGGGCAAAAACTGTCTAAACAAAATTTGGCTCAAGCACTGGATATCAGCAAAGCATCAAACCTCTTACAGCAGGCCATTTTAGCTTTAGGGCAACCTTTGGTTGAACTTGACCAGCCACGCATCATGCTGCAACAAGCTGTTCAACAATGGGACATCAAGGTAATTCCTAGAGGTATCCATCTCACAGGTACTTTCTTATAAGCCATAAAAAAGCCCTACTTAAAGTAGAGCTTTTTATTTTCGATACGATTAGAAATTTGATTCTTCTTTAACTGGATTAAGTTCTTGCGTTGATGCATCAATTTTCAGAATTAAACTAATCATCGCAGCACACATCATTAAAGATGTACCGCCATAACTAATGAATGGCAAAGTCAAACCTTTAGTCGGCATTAAGCCCATATTCATTCCAGCATTTACCAAAATTTGCATCAGAAAAATAATGCTAATGCCATATGCTAAATAGCCTGCGCGTAAGTAGTTATGTTGCAGAGCACGATGTCCTATTCGAATACAGCACGCCAACATCGTAAAGGACAATACCATCACCAAGGTGACGCCAACAAAGCCAAATTCTTCGCCAAGAACCGCTAACATAAAGTCTGTATGCGCCTCTGGAAGATAGGAAAGCTTTTGTACGCTGTGTCCTAAACCCGTTCCAATCCATTCTCCACGTCCAAATGCCATCAACGCATTTGATAACTGATAACCGACACCTAATGGGTCAGCCCAAGGATTCGTAAAGGAAATTAAACGCTGGAAACGGAATGGTTCAAATAAAATAAGTGCCGTAATCCCTGCAAGGATTGCCCCAAGCATAATTAAAAATTGAGTTGCTGGTGCACCTGCCAAGAAAAACACACCAACCATCATGAGGACAATAACAACCGTTGCACCGAGATCGGGCTCTGCAACAATAAATCCAACTGTCAAAGCCATGACGCCACTTAGTCGCAATAAGCCTTTCCAATGCGTTCGAACTTCTTTAGCACGGCGAACAACATAGTCAGCGGTAAAAATTGCCATTACGATTTTCGCAATTTCCGTCGGTTGTAAAGTAAAACCACCGAGCTTAATCCAACGATGTGAACCGTTTACTTCCGAACCAACGACCAACACTGCCAATAGCAGTACCATCGTCACAAGCCATAATGGAAAAGCATTTTTAAACCATAAATTCAAGGAAACTCTATAGGTTAAGAATGCCACCACAGCAGCAACAACAATCGAAATTCCATGACGAATTAAGAAATAAAATGGATTCTCATGAATATATTCGGCATATGGCATCGATGCGGATGCCACCATGACCGAACCGAAACACAGCAAAGAAATGACGCAAAAAATGAGAATATTACGTGCTGTCATTTCCGCAGGAAGCTTGGGCAACCGACTCAATAATTGTGAAATCTTTTGTACCGTATTTTGGGCTAAATCAGCCATAGATCAGTTCCTAATTTTTATTTTCATTCAGGGCATTTACACATGCCACGAATTGATGTCCGCGATCATTATAGCTTTTAAACATATCAAAGCTTGCACAAGCTGGTGATAGTAAAACGACATCTTCAGCCTGAGTATATTTCTGCGCGAGTGCTACAGCTTCCGATAAACTCGTTGCGTGTTGGATTACAGTGGTATCTTGAATAGCTTGTTCAATCACAGCTGCATCTTCACCAATCAGAATCACTGATTTTACATATTTTTGAATCGCATCTCGTAATGGTTTGAAATCCTGCCCTTTACCTTGACCTCCTAGGATCAAGGCTAGTTTGCCATGTTTCACTTCAATAGCAGCACCTAAACCATCAATTGCAGCAAGGGTTGCACCTACATTGGTTCCTTTAGAGTCATTATAGTAACGCACCCCAGAAACTGTTTTCACATATTCACAGCGATGCTCTAAACCTTTAAAATGCTTGAGTGTTTCCAACATGGATGCAGTATCTAAACCAATCGCCTCACCCAACGCCAGACATGCGAGTGCATTAGCAACATTGTGCATACCTTGAATATACATATCTGAGGTTTTCATCAAACGCGCTCTGCCACGCGCTAACCACATCGTGCCATCAGCATCACGAAGCACGCCATATTGATTTAAATCAGGTGCATTCAAACCAAAACTTTGCATTGGTGTAACATCAGGTACAAGCGGACGACTTAAATTATCATCACGGTTATAGACCACTTTTTTCACGCCTTGGAAGATTCGATGTTTGGCCTTGTGATAACCAAGCATATCACCATGACGATCTAAATGATCTTCACTCATATTCAAAACAACTGCGACTTCTGCATTTAAATTCGAGGTTGTTTCTAACTGAAAACTAGATAACTCTAAAACAATTAACTCTGGCTTATCTTTGAGCAAATCTAATGCGGGACGTCCTAAATTCCCCCCCACAGCGACTTTTCGACCAGCTTCTTGTGCCATTAATCCAATCAGCGTCGTTACTGTGCTTTTTGCATTTGATCCTGTAATTGCAACAATTGGGACTTCAGTAGCACGACGTAGTATTTGAATATCACCAACAACAGGAATACCTTGTTCAATTGCTTGTTGAATTTCTGGCAATTGAGGCGCAAGTCCTGGACTAAGAATAATTTCTTCTGCTTGTAATAAAAGTTCTGTATCCAACTTTCCAAAACTGGTACGAACGCCGGCAGGAATTTGATTATGCCCTGGCGGTGTTTCCCTAGAATCCGTTACTGCAACTTGGTAGCCTTGCTCATGTAGGAAGTTGACTGCTGACACTCCCGAAATCCCTAAGCCAGCTACAACTTTTAATCCACCACGTTGTATTAACATTTTTGCCCCATTTTTTGCAGATTACAGAATGGCAAAAATGTTAGCACTTTACTGTTTTAAATGCTTTTTCAGTTTTCATTTTATTCAGGCTTTTTTGTGTCAGTGCGTAAAAGTGAATCTATATCTTGTATAGGGAATTGTTCACATTCAAAAGATGTTTGTGATATGAGCCGTATAGCGCAAATTTTTTAGATAAAAATACGTTTCGCGAGATTTAGTCATTCTGAATGAAGAAAGATAACGCAGTGACAATAACAATCGTTCTCTGTAGGGCTTTGACTAAAATGCTCACCATTCCCAATTAATTAGGAATAAAATAAGAAAATACCCATAAGATGATCGCAACATACATTATCCCATCAATTTTCTTGGCTGTGGCATTTCGTAGCTGAAAATGAATAATCTCAGGTCTTAACCATAAATACATAAAACAGAGATTAGAACCTAAGCAAGATAAAATTGCTTTTAAATGATGAGTTTCCGACCAATTCAGAATAGCAAAAATATTCAGCAACACGATGAAACCAAACAAAATTAACTTATGTTTAAGGCTCAATAGTTTTATTTCTATATTTTCTAGTTGATTCATTCTGTGACTCTTTATTTTAGTTCTTTGATTATTAAAAAATTGCCCATACCCTAGAATATGAGCAATCATTATCTTTTAACGCCATTTGACCGCTTGAATGGTTTCCTGTTTCTTGGGTTCATTCGCTTCTGTCGAGCAACCACAACCACCAGCACATCCGATAACAGCTTTAGGTTTTAACCACATGGCCAAACTCTGCCAACCAAATCGCTGACATAGATTGGACAAAATAAGCGACAAGGAACTTGCGGTTTTCGGGAATACTTTCTTAAAAACGACAAAAGCACTCCATAACACTAATACAGCAACAATCGAATACTCAAACATAAGCGACTCCTTTTAGCCCCAAATGCGTGATGCAATTTGGTAGGTGAAAAAAGACATTAGATAAGCCAAGCCAAACAAATACGTTGCCATGATTGCAACATATTTCCATGAACCCGTCTCACGGCGTACCGTTGCTAAGGTTGCCAAGCAATGCGGCGCATAGATAAACCAAACCAATAAAGATAAACCTGTAGCCAATGACCAACCTGTACCATCCATACTGATTAAATGTGATAAACCTTGTGCCACTGCATCATCATCAGCGCCAGATAAAGCATAGACCGTACCCAATGCTGCAACGACTACTTCACGTGCTGCCATCGCTGGAATCAATGCAATACAAATCTGCCAGTTGAAACCAATTGGGGCAAAAATTGGTTGTATCAAGTGACCTAACATCCCTGCAAAGCTATAATCAATTGCAGGCTGTGTCGCACCATCTGGTGCTTGCGGGAAAGTACATAGGAACCAAAGTAAAATCGAAAGAGCGAAAATAATTCCACCCACACGTTTTAAGAAGATTTTGGCGCGATCTAATAATCCAATCCCGACACTTTTTAAATCAGGAATACGATAACTTGGTAACTCAAGTAATAATGCATGTTGTGATTTATCTTTTTGTAGAAATTTCATCACAATCGAAACACACAATGCACTGACAATACCCGACATATATAAGCCAAAGAGTACCAAACCTTGCAGGTTGAAAATTCCCCATACCATTTGATTTGGAATAAATGCTGCAATTAATAAGGCATAGACGGGTAATCGTGCTGAACAAGTCATTAATGGTGCAACCATAATCGTGGTAAAACGATCACGCGGATCACTAATACTACGGGTTGCCATAATACCCGGCACTGCACACGCAAAGCTTGAAAGTAACGGAATAAACGCACGACCACTGAGGCCTGCTGTAAACATTAATTTGTCGAGCAAAAAAGCTGCGCGTGGTAAATACCCAGACTCTTCCAACACTAAAATAAAGAAGAACAGAATCAAAATTTGGGGCAAGAACACAACAACGCCACCTGCACCCGCAATAATCCCGTCAACGACTAAACTATGGAGCAAAGGCTGCGAAATATAGGTACCAAGTGTCGTACCTAACCATCCGAAAAGGCTTTCAATCCCATCCATAAATGGAGCTGCCCAAGCAAATACAGCTTGGAACACAATAAACATCATCACAGCAAGGCTTAATAAGCCCAATACAGGATGCAAAAATATTTTGTCGAGAAAATCGGTTCGCTTATCTTCCTGATCAACAAAGTTCACCACATCTTTAAAAATAATTTGGATCTTTTGATGATGCTCACCCGTTAAACCACTGAGTTCGGTATGGGGCACTGTATATTTTTGTTGATCTAATGCGTGCAGTAAGTTCTCAATACCTGAGTTACGCACAGCGACTGTCTCAACCACGGGAACGCCCAATCGCTCTGATAATTTTTGAGTATTGATTTGAATTCCACGGCGACGTGCTTCATCCATCATGTTTAACACAACAAGGATCGGACGCCCTAACTCAATAATTTCTAGCACTAATCCGAGATGAAGCTTTAAATTAGTCGCATCAACAACACATAAAAATGCATCTTGCTGCCCTTCTTCAGCAATTTTACCTTCACACACATCACGCGTGATTTCTTCATCAGGGCTTGTTGCTTGCAAACTATATGTTCCAGGCAAATCAAGTACTCGAACATTTCGACCTGAAGGCAACTGAAAATGTCCAACCTTACGCTCTACTGTGACCCCTGCATAATTGGCAACTTTCTGACGTGTTCCAGTTAAGTGATTGAATAAAGAAGTCTTACCACAGTTTGGATTTCCCACAAGGGCAACACGTAACGCATCACTCATGCAGGTGCTCCTTCAAATTGGATTTCAATTTTATCGGCTTCAGTTTTACGTAATGCAAAACGAGTAAAACCAATTTGGATTAGAATCGGATCGCCACCAAAAATACCTTTGGTAATCACTTGCACTTGTGTACCGGGCACAAAGCCCAAACTCTCTAAACGAATAGCCACAAGGTCTGGCTGTTCGGTATCATCGACTAAGCGATTCACTTTAGTAATCATCGCCGTTTGCTTGACTTTTAATGCTGACAATCGCACCGCTTCTAACCCTAAACTCTTTTCTCCAAGAGTATACAGGCAAATGAGAATAATTACCAAAAACAATCTCAATGGCATTCGCTTCTGTGACAGATCGACAACAATTCATTTTTCTTTTACAGTGCAGTTGAATGAAGGACTTTTCTGATTATGTTAAATAAAAAACCTCGTATTCCAACTGCAGTCACAATTCCAGAACATCTCAGTTTTTTACACGGTTTTCGTGATTATTTAGTGGCGCAAACCGTGAGTCCACATACACGTAATGCCTATCTATCAGATCTTATTCAATGTGCTGAGTTACATCCAAATGTGACATTAACGCAATGGTCCAGTGATGATATTGCTGATGTCTTAATTGCACTCACTAAAGCAGGCAAAAGCCCACGCTCCATTGCACGCTGCTTGTCTGCTTTACGTCAATTTTATAAATTTCTGAGAGAACAGAAACTAAGAGATGATAATCCCGTGGCAAACCATCGTTCTCCTAAAATTGGACGTGCTTTACCTAAAGATTTATCAGAACAAGATGTAGAAGCATTAATCAATGCACCCGATGTCAATACGGCGCTTGGTCTCCGTGACCGAGCAATGTTTGAAGTGTTATATGCCTGTGGCTTACGTGTATCAGAACTACTTAATTTACGTTTGGAATTGATTAATCTCAAACAGGGTTTTCTTCGTATTACAGGTAAAGGCAATAAAGAACGCCTCGTCCCTCTCGGACAACACGCTTGTGAGTGGATCGAAAAATATCTCGCCGAATCACGACCTCAGCTCTATAAAAGTAGTACGGATTATTTATTTTTGACGCAACATGGCGGCATCATGAGTCGGCAAAATTTTTGGTATGCGATTAAACGTTATGCACTACAAGCGAATATTCTCGCTGAACTATCCCCACATACCTTACGACACGCGTTTGCAACACATTTACTTAATCATGGTGCTGATTTACGTGTTGTGCAAATGTTACTTGGCCATAGTGATTTATCAACTACTCAAATTTACACGCATGTTGCTCAGCATCGGATGCAAGAACTACATAACAAATACCATCCAAGAGGATAAAACTACCTTTTATCAATCAACATGATTTCATTCACATGGCATCAGCAAGATTTAACGAACTCAATTTAAATTTTTGGTATGCTTGGGCAAGCTTATAAATACAGTATGAAAGGTTGTTTATGTTGTTTACTCGGTCTCAGTTATTCATTGCATGTGCATTAACCTCAACACTTTTGATCAGCGCTTGTTCAAAAGAAAATTCAGCACAAAAGCCTGATGCTCTGACGGCGAGTGCACCAGCCACGGGTGAAGCATCAACTTTAAATGAACGTAATGCACAACAACGTCTAGTTTCTACTTTAGAAAAACATTTTAAGACTGCGAATATTAATGCCAAAATTCTTGCCATTAAAAAAACCGAGGTTCCAAATTTATTTTGGGTGAGCTTAGAAGGCATGGGATCAGTTTATGCGACCAGTGATGGGCAATATATCATTCAAGGTGATGTCATTCGTCTTGGTGAAAAACAATTAAAAAATGTGAGTGAAGCTTTACAAGCGACTGAAAATAAAAAGCACTTAGCAGCACTCAAAACAGAAGACCTTATCGTTTACCCAGCACAAGGGGGTAAAGCGAAACACGTCATTTATGTATTCACTGATTCAAGCTGTCCTTATTGTCACAAACTACATGAACATCTTGCCGAAATTAATGCAAAAGGCATTGAAGTCCGTTACATCGCATGGCCACGTGGAGAGCAATTTATGCCAACCATGCAAGCGATTTGGTGTAGTCAAGATCGTAAAGCTGCATTCGATCAAGCTGCGCAAGGCTTACCAGTTGCATCAGCAGAATGTAAAAATCCAGTTCGTGATCAATATCAATTAGGCTTAAATATGGGCGTGAATGGCACACCTGCAATTTATAATGTTGAAGGTGTGTATTTAGGTGGATACATGACTCCAGATGAAATCATTAAACGCCTAGAAAAATAAAACCTTCTCTACACCACCTCACCACGACTCGGGCGACAGATTAAAGATGATCTTAGCCCTAGTGTCTGCGCACTTTTTTAGCTATGATCAAGCTTCATTAAAATGATTGAATAAAATGGAGTGTGACGTGAAACCAGTTCGTCTGGCGATACTCGGTCTTGGTACTGTAGGTGGTGGAGCCCTTAAATTATTACAAGAAAATGCTGCTGAAATTAAACGCCGTACCGGTCGCGAAATTCAAATTACACATGTAGGCACACGCCGTCCACGTCCAGATTTACAACTCGAAGGGATCAAACAAAGTGATGATCTCATGGACATCGTACGTCAACCTGATGTTGATGTCGTAGTCGAAGTGATGGGCGGTATTCATCCTGCCTATGAAGTTATCATGGAAGCCATCAAACATGGCAAGCAAGTTGTCACTGCCAATAAAGCACTACTTGCAGAACATGGTAATGAGTTGTTTAAAGCAGCTGAAGATAATGCTGTTCAAATCGCTTATGAAGCAGCGGTTGCTGGCGGTATTCCAATTATTAAAGTCATTCGTGAAGGTCTAGCTGCAAACCATATTCAATGGCTTGCAGGTATCATTAATGGTACAGGTAACTTCATTCTGACTGAAATGCGTGAAAAAGGTCGTGCATTTGATGATGTTCTCAAAGAAGCTCAAGAGCTTGGCTATGCTGAAGCAGATCCGACATTTGATGTTGAAGGGATTGATGCTGCACACAAACTGACGATTTTGGCATCTTGTGCGTTTGGTATTCCACTTCAATTCGATAAGGTTTATACCGAAGGCATTAGTAAAATCACAGCTCAAGATGTGAAATATGCTGAAGAACTTGGCTTCCGTATCAAACATTTGGGTATTGCACGTCGTGCAAGTAATGGTATTGAGTTACGTGTTCATCCTACACTGATTCCAGCAGAACAACTGATTGCCAATGTAAACGGTGTTAAAAATGCAGTATTGGTACAAGCACATGCCGTAGGCCCAACACTTTACTATGGTGCTGGTGCTGGTGCTGGTCCAACGGCTTCTGCAGTTGTTGCTGATGTGATTGATATCGTACGTGATATTTCTTATACCGAAGATGGTGCAGGAACGATTCCACAATTGGCATTTGAAGCACTAACGAACATGCCTATCCTGAGTCGTGAAGAAATGACGACTGGATACTACATCCGTTTAAATGCTGAAGACCAAACGGGCGTACTCGCTGATATAACCACCATCCTTAGCCGTGCTGGTATCAGCATCGATGCGATCATGCAGCAATCTCGCTTGAAAGATTTGATTCCTATCGTGATTTTGACAGACCCAATTGTTGAATCAAAAATGGATGAAGCACTTGCTCAAATTCAAGCATTACCAGCTATTCGTGGCGAAATCGTAAGAATTCGTTTAGAATCGCTCGATAGTTAATCAGGTTGAGGGAAAATGCATTCCCTCTCCCAGCTCTACCTCATATTGGAACACCATCATGTCGAATGCCAATCGTTATACTGGTCTTGTAGATCGTTATCGTGACCGTTTACCTGTGTCTGCAACTACACGTGCAATTTCTCTAGGTGAAGGAAATACTCCTCTTATTAAACTTGAGAATATTCCACGTATTATTGGCAAAAACGTTGAAATCTATGTGAAGTACGAAGGTCTTAACCCAACAGGTTCATTTAAAGACCGTGGTATGACGATGGCTGTAACAAAAGCTGTTGAAGAAGGTTCAAAAGCGATTATCTGTGCATCTACTGGAAATACTTCTGCAGCAGCAGCAGCATATGCAGCGCGTGCAGGAATTAAAGCCTTTGTTTTAATTCCTGAAGGCAAAATCGCAATGGGTAAAATGGCTCAGGCGATGATGTATGGTGCGATCACCATGCAAATCCGTGGTAACTTTGATGATGGTATGCGCCTCGTAAAAGAAGTTGCAGATCAAGCGCCTGTGACGATCGTAAACTCAATCAACCCTTACCGTTTGCAAGGTCAAAAAACGATTGCTTATGAAATTGTAGAAGCATTGGGCCGTGCACCTGACTACCATTGCTTACCAGTTGGTAATGCAGGTAATATCACGGCTCACTGGATGGGTTATACCGAAGCAGTTGCAAATCAACCTGCTGATCAATTTGAATCCGTTATCTATGATGCTGCAACAGATCAATTCACAGGCCCTAAACCAGAAGGTTTACCGACTATGGTCGGTTATCAAGCTTCTGGCGCAGCGCCATTTTTACGTGGTGCTCCAGTCGAAAGCCCAGAAACCGTTGCAACAGCTATTCGTATTGGTAATCCACAAAGCTGGAATCATGCCAAAGCAGTTGTACGCGATTCAAAAGGTTGGTTTGATGAACTTCAAGATAGCGAAATTCTTGAAGCACAACGTTTACTTTCTATGTATGAGGGCGTGTTCGTAGAACCTGCTTCAGCAGCATCTATTGGCGGTGCTATTCGTGACATTAAAGCAGGTAAAATTGCTGAAGGTTCTGTGATCGTATGTACTGTGACAGGTAACGGTTTGAAAGATCCAGATACAGCAATCAAACAATGTGCGGATGCTGTAATGTTATCCATCGATGCAACGATGGATCAAGTTAAAGATTCTATTCTTTCAAATATGTAAGAATAAATTTTTAGTAATAAAAAACCAGTTGCTTGCAACTGGTTTTTTATTGGCAACCATGGAAAGAAAAGTTATTCGTAATCATCATAACTATATTGGGCAGCTAGATCTTTCTCTATTCTTTGGATTTGTTCAATCTCAATCTCTTTAATCTCAAATAAGGGCTGTTTTAATAAAGGATTAACCGCATATAAACCCTCTTCCTCCCAACCCTGTAGAATGGTTAACGTTTGACTTTTATTATTATATTTTAACGCTTTATTATTTTTTATTAAGGCTTGCAATAATACAGGTTGTTCCGATAAATCTTCAAATGAACCTTTCAGCTCAATATCGCCATAATCGTAATCTGCAAAAATAGTTCTAACATTCGTTTTCAGTTGTTCAGGTTGATCTGCATAAGCTAAACTGGCAAAAAACTCATCATGCTCTTCCACCCATTTCTGCTGTTTGACTGACCAAAGTGCATAAAATTTAGCCTCATGTTCAAACTGAACCAGTTGAAATTTTTGCATATTTGCAAGTTGAATAAACTCAAAAGTATCTTCATCACTTAAACTTGCAGGTAAAGTATCACGAGAAACCTCACCGTCTTGATAAATGTGATCGCCTGAGCGAGAAAGAACGAAATCATCCAATTTTTTTAATAATGTTTCATCTGCATCAAATAATGATTCAACTTCATACAATGCGAAATCACGCGCCCCATTGATTTCTAATTGCTTATAAACTGCTTCTGCTTGTTGTTTATCTTCAAAGACATTGGCAATACGATTGCCTGCAACATAAAATACTTCATCGTTATAGCCAAAATACTTCTCACGAATGACATAAGTCGCCATCTTATTTCCCCAATTTTAGCTTTTTTGACATCAAAATAATTATTGATGTGTGAAATGCTAATCTAACAAAAAGTGCTCAAAATAGAAGTGATAAAGCATTTTTCACGTCATAAAATGTCGTTACGTTATATAAAAAAGCTCCTCATATGAGGAGCTTTACGTTCGTAAGTAATTAAATTCTTTTCGGTAAAGTACTCAGCCAAGTTAATAAGTTGGTTGCATCATTGGTACGTGCTTGAGAAGTTGAAGCTCCCAATAGCACGACTACAGCAGGACGTGAATTAACAGTTGCATGCATGACCACACAGCGCCCAGCCTCACCGATATATCCTGTTTTAGATAGATTAATATTCCAACCACCATTACGCACTAAGGCATTGGTATTATTTGACTTAAGCACACGATAACCTAAATTAAAATCATAAGTTGGCGTGGTAGAAAATTGACGAATCAAGCCATATTGAGAAGCAGCACTCACCAAAATACCAAGATCACGTGCGGAAGAAACGTTATGAGGATCTAAACCTGTTGATTCTGCATAACGGGTTGAGGTCATTCCTAATTGTTTTGCTTTTGCATTCATTGCAGCAATAAATGCTGAACGTCCGCTTGGGTAAGTTCTCGCTAATGCTGCCGCAGCAGGATTTTCTGATTTCATCAAAGCGAATAACAAAAGTTCCGCTCGATTCATGGTATCGCCTACTTTCAAGGTCGAACTTGAATTCTTTCCACCTGCACCCGCAAAGTCAATTTGCTGTAGCGTAATTTCTTCCGACATATTCAGCCGTGCATCTGCGGTAATCACAGCCGTCATCAATTTGGTAATTGAGGCAATCGGTACCGACATATTACTGTTTTTACTAAACAGTACTTCGCCCGTTTGTGCATCCATCACCAAGGCTGCACGTGCATTTACAGCGGGTTGGCTACTGAAATGAGAGGTATCTCGAATCTGTATGCTTTTTTGTGGCGTTGCAGATGAACTAATACTTGCAGAACCACCACTTCGTAAAGTGGTTGTAACCGAAGTTGAACCTTGCGGGCTGATCTCTAATGAATCATCATCTTGCATCAATTGGCTTGCATCACTTGCAGACCAATTTAACGAAGCTGAAGAACTATTCGCACTTGTAGAGGCTGGATTGTTGTTTACAACCAGCTCAGCATAACTTGTTGAACTAAGCGCCAACAAAATAGACATGCTCAAGGCATGCATGATAGATTTTTTAGAATTTTTCACGACACAATACTCAACTCAGGACGCTGCACATTTGCGCTTAATAACATTATGCCTTACATTTGAACAAATCGGGTAAAGCTTTTATAGACACAATTGTGTACAACTATTCTCTAAACATGGAGAATAGGATTGCTAATTTTGTCGTTTGATTGCAAGCTCATTTTTCTTTATGTAACAAAAAAATCGTTTTTTTGAAAAAAAGGAGGTCTTCTTGATCACTGTTCTCGTTGTTGATGATCATGAACTCGTACGTACAGGCATTTGTCGTATGTTGGAAGACCACCCAGATGTAGAAGTCATTGGACAGGCTGAATCTGGAGAAGAAGCGATTGCTTTAGTTCGATTAAAGCATCCTCAGGTTGTACTATTAGATGTCAATATGCCAGGAATTGGTGGCGTAGAAACAACACGTCGCCTTTTACAAACAGCACCTGAGACTAAAGTGATTGCTGTCAGTGGTTTAGCGGAAGAACCTTATCCATCGTTGTTATTAAAAGCAGGTGCAAAAGGCTATATCACAAAAGGCGCGCCTATTTCAGAAATGGTACGTGCAATCAATAAAGTGATGCAAGGTGGTAAATATTTCAGTGCAGATATTGCTGAACAGCTTGCGAGTTCTTATCTTTCAGATACGCAACAATCACCTTTTGACGCACTTTCTGAGCGTGAAATGCAAGTCGCAATGATGGTGGTTAATTGTATTAGTGCTCAAGAAATCGCCGACAAATTATTTGTTAGTGTTAAAACCGTAAATACTTATCGTTACCGCATTTTCGAAAAACTAGCAATTGATAGTGATGTAAAGTTAACCCATCTCGCCATCCGTTATGGACTCATTAAACCTTAATCATATTAAGTGATCGCTTATGTTGGGAAAAATTGCGTCATCAGTGTCCCAAACCGTTTATCGGCTCGGAATTTGGTATAGTGGATATCGACTGATTATTTCAATCAGTCTAATCCTTATTTACTTACTTACCGCAGAGCAACTTGCTACCAATTATGATTATCCGTTTTTATATTTTTACACTCTGATTTGTTATATCTGCTTTAATATTGTTCAGCTTTTTTTACTAAAAATAGTGCCATTACAAATCAGCAAACAGCTCATTTTTATTTTTATTATAGACGTGATCTGTTTAAGTGTGATTACCTTTTCAGCAGGTGGTCCAAACTTACAATTAAGCTTATTGTACGTCATTATTATTTTCTCCTCAGCAATTCTCCTAAATGCTCATCTTTCACTGATTGTGACGCTTTTTGCCGTTATTATGGTGGTTTATCAACGTTTTCTTGGTAACTTTTTTGATTATACCAATCTGAATAATCTTGGTAATAGCGCATTACTTGCATTCTTATTTTTTGTAGTACACGCAATTGGTCGTATTGCCGTTCAACGCTTTAAGATTTTAGAAACACTCACTTTTCATCAGTCGATTGAAATTCATCAGCTGCAAAATATTAACCGCTATATTTTGGAGCAAATCGAAGATGGTTACTTGGTTTTAGATACCAGTAACCATATTGTACTGAGTAACCCAGCCGCTAATAGATTATTAGGCATTCATATTCCTGTTTCTCCTGAAAAAACACCATTACTCAAATGGCAACCTGACTTATTCGAGTTAATTAAATTTAGTGACTTAGAAGATGGTGAGGAATTTAGTTTTGAATCACAACAAAGTCCTTACACAATCAATATCCGTGTTAAACACCTAATCGTCCCCGAACAATCATTAATTTTACTTATCTTGAAAGATGCACAAAAACTCACGCAGCAAGTTCAACAATTAAAACTCGCCGCGCTCGGTCAACTCTCTGCAAGTATTGCACATGAAATTCGTAACCCTTTAGCAGCGATTGTACAGGCCAATGAATTATTTAAAGAAAGTGACAGTCATCAACAAGAAATGCTCTGTCGTATGATTAGCAAACAAGCTAGACGTATTGATAATATTGTGCAAGATACATTAGGCATGGCGCGCAACAAACCAACTGAGCCACAAGTCATTCAACTTGCTGATTTTTTTGAGAGCCTATTGAATGAAGATCTAGTCGATGCGAAACATATGATTAAACTCAATCTTACAGAACGCATTCATATTCTTTTTGATGAGAAACAATTACGCCAAGTTCTAATTAACCTGATTCGAAATGCTCTGCGGCACAATGCAGCTGATGCTGAATTTATTGAAGTGAATGTAGACTTAAAAGATGGCAGAACATGTATTGATGTGATTGATTTTGGTACGGGTGTCGCAAAACGAGATATTTCTCAGCTATTCAAACCATTTTTTAGTACCGAAATTAAAGGAACTGGTTTAGGATTGTATTTGTCTCACACCTTTTGTGAGGCAAATCATGCAAAGCTCACTTACGTAGAGCGACAACAAGGAGCATGTTTCAGGATTGAATGCTCAAAAATTCATTGATTAGATTAGGTTTTTCGGGGAAATGGCAATTAAACAACCACTCGTCTTACTCGTAGACGATGAAGAAGACTTATGTCTTTTAATGCAAATGACGCTCGCACGAATGGGCATTAAAACTCATCTTGCCTATCGCCTAGAGCAAGCAAAAAAATTCTTTACCGAGTTTCAGTACGATGCCTGTTTAACAGATTTGAATCTCCCAGATGGCAATGGTCTGGACTTGGTTAAACATGTCACACAAAACTATCCCAACACACCGATTGCAGTATTAACAGCATATGGCAATATGGATATTGCAATTGCTGCATTAAAAGCAGGTGCTTTTGATTTTGTCAGTAAACCTGTCAATCAAACTCATTTAGATCAATTGATTCAAAAAGCATTGAATCGACCACAGCCTGAACAAGAAGCTGCTGAAAGCGCATTAGAAAATAAACTGCTCATTGGTCGATCTACGCCCATTCAGCAATTACGGATTGCTTTAAAGAAAATTGCTCGATCTCAAGCCCCTGTCTTTATTACCGGTGAATCAGGGACAGGAAAAGAAGTTGTTGCCAATTTAGTTCATCGTCTGAGTAACCGTAGTGAAGGACCTTTTATTGCGATCAACTGTGGTGCTATTCCAACAGAGTTAATGGAAAGTGAACTATTTGGTCATAAAAAAGGCAGCTTTACAGGCGCAACCCAAGACAAACAAGGTTTAATTCTTTCCGCACATGGTGGTAGTTTATTCTTAGATGAGATCGCTGAATTACCCTTAAGTATGCAGGTAAAACTGCTTCGTGCTGTGCAAGAAAAGAAAATTCGCCCTGTCGGCTCAGATCAAGAAATTGATGTTGATTTCCGGGTCATCAGTGCGAGTCATCAAGATCTTGAATTACTAGTACAACAAGGTCGTTTCAGACAAGATTTATTCTTCCGCATTCACGTCATGGATATTGTATTACCTCCTTTACGTGAACGTGGGCAAGATATCTTATTGTTAGCAAATCACTTTATTCAGAAAATCAGTCAAGAATGGGAAGTCTCTGTCAAAACCCTTTCTTCTCGTGCTGAACAATTCTTATTGCAACAATATTTTCCAGGTAATGTACGCGAGCTTCGAAATATTATTGAACGTGCAATTACGCTCAGTGATGATGAAACCATTGATCTAGCTCATCTACAAACAGCTCCTCTACGTAGCCCTATTGCAACGCCAACAGTCTCATTTTCAACACAAGATGAAAATGATCATGCGGTAAGCACTAGCCCTATGGGTTCTAAAAAGCTACCATCTGAAGGACTGGAGCTCTATTTAGAAAATATTGAAAAAGAGATTCTTCTCAATGCACTGAATTTAACCCATTGGAACCGAACGTTAGCAGCAAAGAAATTAGGAATGACTTTCCGTTCTTTACGTTATCGTTTGAAAAAATTTGGTTTGGATACAGAAGATGATGAATAGTCTTAAAAATAAAGCCCCTAAATAGGGGCTTTATTTTTAATTAAATTTTACTTTTTAGAACCAAATCTGTGACGTGTTCCAAATAACCATCTTCTTTCATTTCAGGTAACAACGGATAACTTTGATTTGGTTGAATCCCTTGACCTTCAATCATGTTCCCATTGGGTGTGTAATAATGTGAGACCGTCATTTGCAGTGCTGCACCACTCGGTAATGGAAATAATTTCTGTACCACACCTTTTCCATAGCTATTTTCACCTACAACCCACGCACGTTTATGTTCTTTTAATGCTGCGGTGAATACTTCAGCTGCCGAGGCTGAACGATGGTTGATTAAGATACCTAATTTTATATTTTGAAATTCATTTGAGGGTAAAGCCTGAAATTGTTGATCTCCTTCTGAACGACTTTTTGTCGTCACAATTAATCCTTGATTCAAGAATAAATCTGTTGATTCAACAGCAGCCGACAATAAACCTCCTGGATTATTACGCAGGTCAAGAACGACAGCCTTGAGTTTAGTTGTACTATATTCTTCGATTAAACGTTTAATTTCATTCGCTGTATCTTGTTGAAACACTCTAATTTTAAGTACAAGCACCTGATTATGTAGTAAAACAGGTTCAATATCTGTCTCAACCTTTTTATTTCGAACCAAAATCACCGTACTATTATTATTTTCTGGTTGTATTTGTACGGTACTGCCTATCGAGCCATACAGCAGACCTTGTACTTGATCCTGATTTAAACTCTTTAATTCTTGATTATCGACTTTGAGTATGGCTTGTCCATTACGTAAACCCAACTTACTAGAATCAGATCCTGATTTTAGGTCTTGAATTTGCCATAAACGAGTATGAGCATCGTAATTTAAATTGAAATCAACAGAAGCCAGATCACCTTCAGTGTATTGAATAAGCTGGCGGTATTCTTCGGCGGATAAATAACGAGAATAACGATCTAAACCACTCACCAACCCTTTGATTGCTTGCTGAAAAAGTGCATCGTCTGTTTTTTTATCAACGTAGTTATCTTTCACAATCCCATAAATCTGTACAAATTGCTGAATAGATTCAAGTGGCACTTCAGCATTTCGACTTGTAGTCTCTTCCCCCCATCCTGAGGCATGTGTAATAGGTGCAGATAACGTATGTGATCCCCAACACATCAACAAACTCGCAAACAATCCTCGATAAATGTTGTTGTGTTGGGTCATAAGTTCACCTTATTTTAAAGTAATTAAATTCTTGCCTTGCATGTCGGAAGGTACTGGAATATTCATCAAATGAAGCAATGTTGGTGCAACATCAGCCAATACACCACCCTCTGCAATCGTTGCTTGAGTTGGGCCCACATAAATAAATGGCACCAATTCAGTGGTATGTTGTGTATGAACTTGTCCACTGTCGTAGTCTTGCATTTGCTCTACATTACCATGATCCGCTGTAATTAACATATGACCTTTGTTTGCCATTACTGCTTCATAGACACGACCTAAACACGTATCAACAGTTTCAACCGCTTTCACTGCTGCATCAAATACACCAGTATGTCCGACCATGTCACCATTGGCATAATTGACAACCAGAAGGTCAAACTCACCCGAATTAATAGCATTTACTAACTCATCAGTGACTTCATAAGCACTCATTTCTGGTTTTAGATCATAGGTTGCGACATTCGGAGAAGGAATCAAAATACGTTTCTCTCCTAGATATTCATCTTCACGACCACCGCTGAAAAAGAATGTCACATGCGCATATTTCTCTGTTTCAGCAATACGCAATTGGGTTTTGCCCAAACCAGATAAATATTCACCGATGGAATTTTTAAGCTCTTCTGGCATGTATGCAACTGGTGCATCAATACTTGCCTGATAGCGTGTTAGCATCACAAATTTAGATAAACTTGGAGCGACTTTACGCGTAAACCCAGTAAAATCTTTCTCAACAAAGGCACGGGTGATTTCACGCGCACGATCAGCACGGAAGTTCATGAAAACCACACTATCGCCATCTTGGATTTTGGCAATTTCACCAATACGTGTTGCTTGAACAAACTCATCATTTTCTTCTGCTGCATAGGCTTGCTCTAAACCTTCTACAGCTGAGTTTACAACACGGACTGCCTCGCCTTCTGTCATTAAACGATAAGCGAGTTCAACACGATTCCAGCGGTTATCACGATCCATTGCAAAATAACGACCAATCATCGAAACGATACGACCTTGATTTGGATACTGAGCAAATAAAGCATCGAATTTTTCTAATGAAGGCTTTGCGCTACGTGGAGGGGTATCACGACCATCAAGGAAAGCGTGTAGATATACTGTTGCGCCACGTTTTAATGCCAGCTCACACATCGCCACAATATGATCTTCATGCGAATGCACTCCACCTTGTGACAATAACCCCATGACATGAACGGCGCCATTTGCTGCTTTGGCTTTTTCAACCGCATCAACTAACACTTCATGCTCAAAAAAAGCACCTGTTCGAATATCTTTAGTAATCCGTGTAAAGTCCTGATATAAAACACGACCTGCACCTAAGTTCATATGACCCACTTCAGAGTTACCCATTTGTCCATCAGGTAGGCCTACATCTTCACCAGAACCTGAAATCAAACTATTTGGATGCTTTGCTTTCATCGCAGTCAGATTTGGTGTTTTTGCTGCTAAATATGCATTATCCTCAACTGCTTCACGATGTCCTACACCATCCATAATTACAAGAACGTGAGGAATTTTGCCAGCATTTGCATCCGTCATAATGGACTCTCTGTTTGTCTATCATTTGATCGGCGTATTTTACCCAAATTTACTGTAATTCTCTATGGCGTTACTGATGGCTTTCATCAATCAAAAGCATCGGGAGTCATCTTTATATTCAAGTTTGGGGCTGATCTTGATTCATTATTTTATTGAGCATCTGCGTGATGACGTGTTGGGTATAACTATGTGCCTGAGGCAAACTTGCCCCTTTGGAACCTGCGACATTTAAAGCGGTAATATTATTCTGATGACAAAATAAATAGATAGATCCGCTCTGCTGCTCGCTCAATCGAAACCTCATTTCCATCAATCAGCAAATATGCTTTGGACTGCTTGATACATTCTAATAAGGTAAGCTCTGTACCACCTTTGGGATAAATATAATCGAAATAGATAATGACTGTTGCATCACTATCTCGAACATTCTGCTTAGTCCGCTTTCGATAGCCACTCTCTGCTAAAATAATTAAAGGATACTTGTCTGGAATTCTTCCATCTTCTGCCATTCGATCCTCGGGACACCAACCACCACACGGTACTCCTAAAATCTAATGCGGCATCTAAAGCAATTCTATCAACTCCAGTTTGCCCACCAGATATAATTTTAATGTGCATAGAAATCTAATTTTCTACCTTGCTCGATATAATAAATAGCTACCCATTATGAACATCAATACCACTGGTAATAATACGAACCAAGCAGGTGACGGTGCATAAACTAAGCTTGCATAACCTAAAAAGTCTTGTAAATAAAAGAACCCTAACCCAGTGAAAAGTGCGATAACCAAGCGAAAACCCATCGACTGCTGACGCAATGGACCAAAAATAAATGAGCAGGCAATAAGAACCAACGTAATCAGTGCAAATGGAGACGTGACTTTTTTCCAAAAGGCTAACTCATAGGTCTTTGGAACTTGGCTATATTCTGATAAATACTGCATAAAACTAACCAATTGACTTGGAGATAAATCATCTGGGTCCAAAGTCACCATATGTACATATTTAGGTTGTAAAGCCAATCCTAATGCTTGTTGCTCGTGATCCGTTTTAATCGCATTCCCTTGAGCAAGTAAATCAACCTGATGTGATTCTTTTAAAGTCCATTGCCCATCTTTGACAAACTGCCCTTGCTCTGCAATGACAAAGGACTGCAATCGATAGTTCTGATCAAAATCAATCGCTTGAATATTACGTAATTGACCTTGGGAATTCGCATAATCGATATAGATAAAACGCTGCCCCTCACGTGACCAATAACCTTTTACCTCACCCAGTGCAGCAACACTACGTTGGCTTTTTATACTTTGTGCTTTTTCATTGGTATAAGGAATCACCCATTCACTCAATACAAAAGACAATACAATTAAAAGTAAAGCTGAGCGCATTACCCAACCCACTATACGCCACAAACTGATACCAACCGAACGCATGACGATCAGTTCACTATTCGATGCGAGTGCGCCTAAGCCTAAGACAGAACCTATCAGTGCTGCCACAGGTAAAATTTCATATAAATAATTCGGTGCACCCCATATCACATATAGGAAAGCTTGCCATGCATTATAAGTGGGTTTCAGCGAGCCTAATTCACCTAAGTAAGTGAATAATATTTGTAAAAAAGATAACACGAGCGTTGTGCCCAGCATTGCAAGGACTGTAGTTTTTGTCACATGTTTGGCGACTATTCGACGTGCTAACATTACAACCCCACTCGCTGAATACTTTTCTTAAGTTTTGGTGCTAACTTTTGTTTCCGTGCAAAAATTGCCGCCGCAATGGCATAAATCATTAATGCGACAGGATAAGCCCAGATGTCTAATTCACCTTTACTAATTCGTGTCTGAATTGCGATCATTAATACAATAAGGCTAGCAAAAATAAATATAGATGGAATAAGACGATAATATCGACCTTGACGTGGACTTACTTCAGATAACGCAACCGCAAGCATCAATCCAACAATAATCACAAATGGACCAAAGATACGCCAACCAAGCTCGCTGCGAATAACAGGGTCATCACGTCTTTCCCATAGCTTAGACATCGATAAAGCTTCAACATCATCGCTTTCAAACTTAACGTCTTTATCATTCTCTAAACGTAAGCGATAAGATTGAAATTCTGCTTGGGTATAGCGCGGCTGATTCGGATAAATTTCGTAACGGCGACCTTGAACCAAATCAACGACATTCGCTGTATCATTTGCCATTTCGACACGTGTCGCTTCTTTGGCTAAAATCATGACATCTGGTTTATCTTCACGATCAGCTTTCTGATAATAAAAAATATCTTTTAAATTTTTTCGATCTTCAGAAAGTGAACCTGCGTAAATGGTATAAGGACCTGAAGAAATAAATTCTTTAGGTCGGACCAAATCAAAACCTGCTCGCACTGCTTGTGTTTGCATCAAGCTTTCGTAAGCACGAATTCCAGATGATGAACCCCAAAACATTAATATTGCTTGGACGATCAAAAAAACAAATGTCATCGGCAATAAAAGTTTGGCCAATTGATTACGGCTAACACCACTACCATTTAAAACCGCCATTTCATGGTCAACATATAGACGACCAAAAACCAGCATGAGTCCAATGAAGAAACCCAATGGCAAAATTAAAGTTAGAAACTCTGGCAAACGATAAGCAATTATACTCAGCAACACACTAGCGTCTAAACGCCCCTGTGCAGCTCGCCCAAAAATCTTGATTAACTGCCCACCCATAATAATTAAAGTGAGCAAAGCAGTCACAACCAAAGAGGTGGAGACCACTTGTTTGACGAGATAACGCCGAATAATCAAAGTAATGCTTCCAAAAATAGACCAATCGAGGGGTAGTGCTAGTTTACCCGAATGTTAAAAATATAAAACCTATCGCTTGTTGCGGATTGCAACCTCATATCTGAAAGTGTTTAATGGACTTATCTTTCTTTTTCGCTGCTTAGGTTCTATACAAACAATGAAATTTACCCTTCATACCGCATTCCCAACACAGTCGTCTAGTGAATCTTTGTGGATTTTGGTTGATTCAGAACAATTACAACAGAACTTAAATAGTTATCAAATCAATCATCTAGAAGATGTTCTGAATGCCACACAATTCAAAGCTAGTTTTAATGAAAATATTGCCCTGATTACCAATATCGCTGTGCAAGCCAATGCACATTTACTCGGTTTAGGCAAAAGTGCTGAATTGAAAGCGACAAAATTAGCAAAACTCGCACAAACGATTATCAAATCATCACAAAATAAATTTAGACAAATCACTGTAGATCTCAGCGCATTACCAACTGATTTACATTACCTATTTGCCTTAGGTTTAACTCAAGCAGCCTATGCCTATGATGAGTTTAAATCTAAAAAAAATGAGTTCATCTTAGAAACCATTAATCTAGTTGCAAATGAAACTGTACTTGATGATGCTCAATTAAAGCTCGTCCAAGCAGTTCAATCTGGACAAAATTACGCTCGAGATTTAGGCAATCGCCCAGGAAATATTTGCTTCCCTGAATACCTTGCAGATCAGGCGATTGCACTTGCAGCACAATACCCTGACCTATTAACAGTCACTATCCTGAATGAACAGCAAATGGCTGATTTAGGGATGAATGCTTTTCTTGCTGTAAGCAAAGGCTCTGATCGACCAGGCAGAATTATTACACTCGAATATCACGCGAAAGCTGATCAAGCACCTATCGTACTTGTCGGTAAAGGCGTTACTTTTGATACAGGCGGTATTTCATTGAAGCCAGGCTTAGGTATGGATGAAATGAAATTCGATATGTGTGGTGCTGCCTCTGTATTAGGTACTATGCAAGCACTTTGCGAAGCTCAACTCCCAATTCATGTTATCGGTGCGATCGCAGCAGCAGAAAATATGCCTTCAGGTCATGCAACACGCCCTGGAGATATTGTGACGACCATGAGTGGTCAGACTGTTGAAATTTTGAATACGGATGCAGAAGGTCGTCTGGTTCTATGTGACACCCTTACTTATATCAAACGTTTTAATCCTGCGCTTGTCATTGATATTGCGACACTTACAGGTGCATGTGTTGTTGCGCTGGGCAAAGTCGTCAGTGGGCTTTTCTCTCCAGATGATGAACTTGTACAAGAATTACAACTTGCTGGCGAACAATCACTCGACCGTGTATGGCGTATGCCTGTGATGGAAGAATATCAAGAACTCCTTGATTCACCGTTTGCCGATATTGCCAATATTGGTGGTCCTTATGGTGGTGCAATAACCGCAGCATGTTTCCTTGAGCGTTTCACTCGTGATTACCGCTGGGCACATCTTGATGTGGCTGGTACAGCATGGTTATCTGGTGCAGCTAAAGGTGCAACTGGACGCCCAGTACCATTACTGATGCAGTTTTTAGCGAATCGTGTTGAAACGAATAACTAATCTATGGCACAAGTTAGTTTTTATTTGTTTGAAAACAGCGTTGAGCGGCAAGTTGAAAGTGCTTGCCGTTTATGTCGAAAAATTCTGAATCAGCACCCACAGATTTGGTGGTATTGTGTTGATTCAAATTTACAAAATGAGTTGGATAACAAGCTATGGAGTTTTGATTCAAGTAGCTTTATTGCTCATGGAATTGATCAGTTGAATAGTCCAGTGTGTATTTCAGCTGAATTACCGCCATCGAATGATTGGATTGTATTTAATTTTAACAATCATGCACTTGAACAAACTCAAGATTTTCGCCACATTATCGAAATTATTGAAAATAATGAAACTGCAAAACAGATCGGGCGAGAGAAATTTAAGATGTATCGTCGTTTAGGCATTGAGCCACGCACATTTAAATTATAAGTCTGTAAACCATAGCATCGTATAAGGAGTGTCGTGTGGCATTAAATGTAGGTCAAGATTTTAAAAAACGTTGGTTAAATACACCTGAAACTGTACGTCAGACCTATCAGGAAGATTTAGCTCGTATCTGTGATCTACTGTTACCACAAACACAAATCCAAACATGGATACAACTCGAAGAAAAAGCTCAGCTACGCTCTCAACAACGTATTGATCAAGCTTATGCACATTTAAAGGCTGAGTTAATTGAACAAGCACGCGTTCGCAGACAATTGGCTTTGGAAAAAGCTCTGGCAGAAAAACGTGCTGCCCAAGCTGCTTATGCAGCGCAACTGCAAGCAGATGAGTTAAATCAGTTCGAACAACAAACGGAAAATCTTGTTGCCCTTCGACAACACATTGATCAAGAAATTGCACAACACACTGAACGTTATCAACCAAATCCTGAACAACCAAGTATTGATTATGCTCAAGGGCAACGTGTTCAGATTGATGACCATCAAATCCTATCTGAGCTTGAAAGTGTGCGTGTTCGTTTGGAGCTAGAAGCGGAAAGCTTGATAGAACAAGCAGTGACGGTATTCCGTGCCAAATTACATGCGCTCGCACAAGATGAAATTGATTACATCCTGAGAAATAGCGAATTCTCAGACGAGAAATAATAAACCAAACTCGTTGAATTCTCAGCCATAGACTTATATATCTGAATTCGAAGCTGAACCCAGTTGTTTAGCTCATGAAATATTGAACAACTTTTATCAACCAACCCGAAATCAACAAAAATACTCCAATTTGACCTAAAGTATGAGCAAAAATGCCTACAGGTGATAGATATATTTTTTGTTCAGAAGTTATAAAGTTTCTTAAAGTGACCTTTGCACTCAGTTGTTCATAGGTCATCAATACACCCATCGAAACACAGCTAAAAAATAATCCTATTTGTTCAAGTAACCATAGCCATTCAAATGGTTGATTGAGTATTTCATGTAAAATATTGATTAAAATTATGCTCGCGAATAAAAGGCAAAAATATTTAAAATATTGTTCTAATTTCATTAATTAATCACAAATAAGTAACTTATAGGATTGTATAACCTTCATTCCTACTTCGCAACAATTCATCTAAGTCCCACAACCATTCTGACATTACCCCCTTTAAGTTAGATGGTAATGTCAAATTAGAATAAGACTTAAATCGGGTAATTATCTTAAAAATCCATTCTCAGCCAAAAATGCCATACTGATATTCGATTCAGTTTTTTGCTCAGCGGCTTTATCACCTAACAATAAACGTTCGATATAGCGTGCGAGTACATCGACTTCTAAATTAACTTTCGTACCGACTTGCCATGTACCAATATTAGTACGCTCAGCCGTATGTGGAATTAAATTCAAGCTTAGAATATTGCCACGCAAATGGTTAATGGTCAGACTAATCCCATCGACAGTTACAGAACCTTTTTCTGCTAGATATTTTGCCAACTCAACAGGCGCTGTCACTTCAAAATATAATGAACGTGCGTCTTGTCGAACGACTGTAATTTCTCCAAGACCATCAACATGCCCACTCACAATATGTCCACCAAAACGTGTTGTTGGCAACATGGCTTTTTCGACATTGACTGATTGACCTACTTTCCATTGACCTAAAGTCGTTCGATTTAAGCTTTCACGAGACACATCTGCAGCATACCAATTGCTTCCCCACTCGATCACTGTGAGACAAATTCCATTCGTCGCAATTGAATCACCTAAATGCACATCAGACATATCCAAATCAGTTTGAATACGTAGACGTACATCACCGCCTACACTTTGTAAGCTCTCAACCTTACCTAAACTTTCAATAATGCCTGTAAACATGGGAGTTCTAACCTAATCTTATGCAATATATGCCATAGTGAATCGAATACCATAAAGCAAAGCCTTAGAGATAACAAGGGACTCCAAGTTCAAATACTTGCAATAAAAAAGGTGACCTATTGATCACCTTTTATCATTTTTAACCTTAAATTATTGCATTTCAGAGACACGTTTATTGGCTGTCTGTTTAAGCTCAACCGTATTATTTAACAAGAAATGGCTAAAAAATAATTTATAACCTAATACCCCTAAGCAAGCGCCAACAATCGGTGCAAAGATAGGCACAATAAAGTAAGGAATATCACGACCGCCAGTAAAAGCAATTGAACCCCAGCCTGAAAAATAGGCCACAACTTTTGGACCAAAATCGCGTGCAGGATTCATAGCAAAGCCTGTTAATGGACCAAAAGAAGCGCCAATGACAGCAACTAATAAACCCACCAAAATTGGTGCTAAAGCACCACGTGGCAAACCATTATGATCATCCCCAATCGCCATGATGAGCCAAAGTAATAACATAGTGATAAACATTTCCACCATAAATGCCTGTCCAATAGACAATAAATGATGTGGATAGGTTGAGAAAATTCCAGCCAACTCCAAACTCTCTACACTCCCCCGTACCATATGGTGTGTTTGCTCATAATCCATAAATAGGTTGCTATACAAACCATAGACCAATAGTGCGCCTAAAGCAGCACCAGAAACTTGAGCAATAATATAGAAAGGAACTTTACGTTTATCAAAACCAGCAAACAGTGCTAATGCGATCGTAACGGCAGGATTGAGATGAGCTCCAGAAATACCTGCAGATAGATAAACAGCCAATGCTACAGCCAAGCCCCATACAAGGCTGATTTCCCATAACCCTAGACTTGCTCCTGCAAGTTTAAGCGCAGCCACGACACCAATACCAAAAGATAAAAAAACTGCGGTAGCAAAAAATTCAGCTATACATTGCCCCAACAAGCTGGGTTCCGAGCGACTCATCACAACCTCTCTTGGTCAGTGCTGCGTATAGGCATGACCTGAAATAAAGCTCGGCAAAATATATTCATTTTCGAAAATGAGCAATATTCTTCTGGTAGTTTTTCAACCAAATAGTAAAATATTTTTTGTAAATAAAAAAGATTAAGCCACGCAACAAAAGTATATAAGCAATTGTTTTTAATTAATTTAAAGGTAAATAGTTATTCAGAAAAACTTATTTAAATTCAATGATAATTCATGTAAAAACAATCATTTATTTTATAAAATTATATGTATTAGCAAGAAAGTGAAAAAAATAGAAAATAGACACCACATTATCCAAAAATGGTGTCTACTTGAATTTACCAAAGTGCAAGCTGAGTACTATTGCCTGTCGTATCAACACCACCTAACTCAGCAAAATGATATAACTGCCCTAAAAGTTGTCGTAATGGCGGGCCAGACTTCGCATGGGTATCCGTAATCACAATAAACTCAAGCACACGTGCACGTTCTGATTGACGCTGTTTACTCACTCGATAACGCGGTACATCTTGGGTTAGCAAAGTCACTTTGCCGCGCTTTAAATTAGCAGTCAGCAAATCTTTAGGCTCAATATTTCCATCAGTCGAATAACTAGTCAAAATATAGCGTGCATTAATCGTTTCCAATAACTTTTCATAAGCCTCTTTCGCATACTTAGACGAGTTATAAGGGCTTGGGCGTTCTTTACGCCATGCTCGATCAATTCCACTCTTAAAGCCTTTGGTATCAGGTGATGGTAAATCCACTTGATCCCATAAAGTCAGGGCATTGAGAACATGGTAATTACTACTGTAGGCATGCTGATTATAAGGTGGATCAAGATAGGCAACATCAACTTCGAAACCACTCATTTGGTTGGCTAAATGTTGTGCATCGACACACCACATTTCAGCCGCAGGTCGTTTGGGATCACCAATCTCACAGAAACGGCTCGGTGTAAGCCATATTAATGACTCGATCCGTTCTAGAGCAGTTTGAGTTCGACCACCCCAACCCTGATGAAAGCTCTTAAATACACCACTGGTATTACTGACAAAACTTGCCGCATATAAAAGTGGTGCCAATAGAGCACTCATTTCCACATCATTGATTGCACCTTGTGCCTGCCAAGTTGCGATCTGTTGACGAATTGCATCAATACGCATCCCATTACGGCGTTTGAAAAACAAACGATCACGAGCAGGATCATACACATCATCATTACGTGGACAAAGATTATGTGTCACCCAGCCTTTGACTTCCGGCAATCGATTCAAATAGTCGATCGCTTTTTGATAGCCACCTAATTCTTTAAATGCGGGTGCATCAACACAGGCTAAAATCGCGTTGTTCAATGCATGGCTATACGGTTCCCAGTCATTTGCAATGACACGATAGCCGTTTTGACGCGCTAAACGTGAGACCACGCCACTCCCTGCAAAGAAATCAGCAAAAATCGGTGGATTCTTTTTCTTACTATTCAGTGTGCCCGTAATCTCAAGTGCTTCCAAAATGAGATGAAGCAGTCGACGCTTATTGCCTAAATAAGGTACTAGCTGATGAAAAAGATATTCGTCAGTCGTACGTGCTGCATGACGACGCTTGTGATAAACCGATGGTTCTGGATTCATATCATCTCTTGGATAGGGAGCAATCTTAGGCGAATATCTTGCCCAAGTTGGGTTACATCGACTAAATCAAAACGCAATTGTTCTGCCATTGTACTCAATTCAGCATTGAACATTGCACGAGCAGATTGACCAAGTAAAGTCGGTGCAACATAACTGATCATTTCATCAACTAAACCCTGCTGTAAAAAAGCCGTTGATAAAGTTGCACCTGCTTCAACCAAAACATCATAAATTTGATACTGTTGAGTTAAAGTTTGCAATAATTGACTTAAGGATTGCGGCGTCAATTGTATCACGCCTAAATCAGCAAGTTCTTGACGAAATGGTGTCATCACCATCACTGTTTCAGGATTTTTCAAAATCTTCGCTGAAAGTGGTAACTGTCCTTGGCGATCCAATACAATACGCTTCGGCTGAACCACGGTACTTAGCTCAATACCGTCCAATGCACGTACATTCAGCTCACAATCATCCGCTAAAACGGTTTGAATCCCTGTAATCACAGCACCCGAAATTGCACGCCAATGTTGTACATCTTGTCTAGCGATTGCTCCAGTAATCCATTTTGATTCTCCTGAAGCCATTGCAGTACGTCCATCTAAACTTGATGCAATTTTCAAACGCACATATGGCGAACCCGTAGACATCGCTTTTAAAAAGCCCAAATTGAGCGTTTTTGCAGTTTCTACACAAATTCCTGTTTCAACTTCAATACCCGCTGCTTGTAAAATTTGAACGCCTTTTCCCGCGACTAATGGGTTCGGGTCTGAACAAGCGACCACGACTTTCTTCACCTGAGCTTTAACCAATGCTTCTGCACAAGGCGGCGTTCTACCATAATGTGCACATGGTTCCAAAGTCACATAAGCTGTCGCGCCTTTAGCATGTTCGCCCGCTTGGCGAAGTGCAAAAACTTCTGCGTGGGGTTGACCCGCTCTAGGGTGATAACCCTCGCCAATCAGCTGCCCATCTTTGACAATAACGCAACCCACATTAGGATTCGGCTTGGTTGAATATTGCCCTAGTCGAGCCAACTCAATTGCTTGCTGCATCCAATATTGATCTTGGGATAAATGATTTTGCGTGAACTCAGACATGATTTCTCTAACTTATGCTTCATTTTCACGTTGTTGCATTTGCTCAATCTGACGACGAAATGCTTCAACATCTTGGAAATCTTGATAAACAGAGGCAAAACGAACATAGGCTACATGATCCAGTGCAAATAAAGCCTGCATCACAATCTCACCAATTGTTCTAGACTTTACATCTCGCTCACCTAAACGGCGAATTTGTGATTGTATATCACTTAAAACCGTTTCAATTTGTTCTTGAGTTACTGGACGTTTCTGTAAAGCATGCATCAATGAGCGGCGCAATTTTGCTTCATCAAATGGTTCACTTTTTGAATCAGATTTAATGACTCGTGGCATCACCATTTCATAACTTTCAAAGGTGGTAAACCTTTCACCACAAATCGTGCATTCTCGACGACGACGGATTTGACAACCCTCAGCCGCAAGGCGAGAGTCGATGACTTTACTATCAGCAGCGTTACAAAATGGACAATGCATAATGGTGCGATTATTTACTCACTTTGCTTAAGTGTAGCAAAGTTTCTGCAATTGCTGAACTAGCACACGAAAGGCATAAAAAAACAGCCTTATTCGGCTGTTTTTTAAACTTCAAAGAATAATGAATTATTCGATACGCTCACCATGTTGGCTAAGGTCAAGACCCATGCGCTCATCATCAGCACTTACGCGGATACCAATCACAAGATCAATCACTTTAAGGATAATGAAAGTCACTACTGCGCTATATACCATCGTTGCGAGTACACCTTCAACTTGCACCCATAATTGACCTGCAAATGTTGGAGCAAGCGCAACGTTAGCAGCTTTAATGATCTCATCACTGTAGAACACACCAGTAAGAATCGCACCAACGATACCACCAACTGCATGTAGACCGAAAGCATCCAATGCATCATCTGCTTTAAGGAGACGTTTAAGTGCTGTAATACCCCAGAAGCACACTACACCACCGATTAAGCCCATGATTAATGCACCACCCACTCCAACAAAACCAGCAGCAGGAGTGATTACAACCAAACCAGCAACCGCACCTGATGCACCACCAAGTACTGAAGCCTTACCACGAACTAGACGTTCAACAATCAACCAAGAGAATGCAGCAGCGGCAGCAGCAACTTGAGTTACAAGAATTGCCATACTTGCACGAGCGCCAGCACCTAAAGCACTACCACCGTTAAAGCCAAACCAACCAACCCAAATTAAGCTTGCGCCAATCACAGTGAGAGTAAGGTTGTGCGGTGCCATTGATTCGCGACCTAGACCAGCACGTTTACCCAACATGTACGCAGCCACTAAACCAGCTACACCTGCGTTGATATGTACAACTGTACCGCCTGCAAAATCTAAAGCACCAGCTTTGAATAACCAACCATCAGCAGCCCAAACCCAGTGAGTAATTGGTGCATAAACCAAGATTACCCAAACTGCAATAAACGCCATGAATGCTGAATATTTCATACGATCAGCAATCGAGCCGCTAATAATTGCAACAGTGATAATCGCAAAAGTCATTTGGAAAATAACAAACAAGCTTTCTGGAATAGTTCCACTTAAGGCATCAAATGCCACGCCATTTAGCATTGATTTGGCAAAGTCACCGACATAGGCGCCTGAACCAGAGAATGCAAGCGAATAACCAACGATAACCCAAATTAAGCTGACTAGAATGGCCGCAGAAAGGCTAAACATCATGGTGCTGAGTACGTTTTTCTTACGAACCATACCACCATAGAATAGAGCCAAACCAGGGATAGTCATCAACAGAACCAGTGCTGTTGAAACGAGAATCCAAGCTGTATCGCCTGTATCAACTTTTGCAACTGGTGCAGGAGCTGGAGTAGCTTCTACAGGAGCAGGAGCTTCTGCTGCGACAGTCACAGTTGATGCAGCCGCCGTATCAGACGCTGCTACAGTTTGTTCAGCAACTGGTGTTGATGCAGCATCTTCTGCCCAAACCATCGCTGAACCACCTAAGAGTGCGCCAGATAGACTGAGCGCCATAAGCATTTTTTTCATTCGTGTCCCCCAACCTTATTTTGTGAGCTATTTCTCTTAATTCTAACTCAGCAAACTTTGTGCCAATTTAGACAGCATCTGGTCCAGTTTCACCAGTACGAATACGGATGACTTGTTCCAAATTCGTGACAAAGATTTTACCGTCACCAATTTTCCCAGTGCTTGCAACACGAGTGATAGATTCAATAACCGCATCGACCATTTCATCGCTAATCGCAATTTCAATCTTTACTTTCGGTAAAAAATCAACGACATACTCTGCACCACGATACAGTTCAGTATGACCTTTTTGACGACCAAAACCTTTTACTTCAGTTACGGTAATCCCTTGAACACCAATATCAGAGAGTGCTTCACGCACATCATCGAGTTTGAATGGTTTTACAATTGCAGTTACAAGCTTCATGTGTGTTTTCCTTCGGCTTATTTTCACCAGTAAGGTTTTATGTTCAATTTTCATGCCAATATTTGAAGGTTGGGGATTTTCAAACCATCAGCAAGAGCTTTCTTTATAACCTATTTGGACGTCAAGATGTAGATATTCAATCGAAAATAAGTTTCATTTGCTCCTGTTTAACTGAATTTAGATATCGGTGGCATCAATGCGTTGAACAGGGCTATGGGATTACTACAAGCAATGGTACACTTGCCTACAAATACATATAACCTATTGAGCGCTTCATGATTGAAACTCTTTTACAAGCCATTCTTGAACAAGTTGATCAACCTAAAAAAGATTTAGAAAAAAATTTACGTGCTTTGCTCAATGAAAGCGTCGAAAAATTAGATTTAGTCTCTAAACAAGAGCTGGAGCGCCAGAAAATAGCGCTAAATTTGGCAAACCAACGCCTCGCTGCGTTACAACAGCAAATGAGCACTCTAGAAAAAATGGTGCAAGATCAAAAATAAGCACCAGTTTAGCGCAGAGATCAACAAAAATGATTAAAAATAAAGCACCATGATGGAACAATAATAAAATGTCTTTCGCAAAAATTTACACGAGGGGTTTATTAGGTTTACATGCCCCTCAAATCGAAGTTGAAGTTCATATCAGTTCAGGACTCCCCTCCTTAACCATTGTAGGTTTAGCAGAAGCCGCTGTAAGGGAAAGTAAAGATCGTGTTCGATCAGCAATTATCAACAGTGGTTTCTTGTTTCCAACCAAACGTTTAACGATTAATTTAGCACCTGCAGATCTTCCTAAAGATGGCTCCCGCCTAGATTTACCGATCGCACTAGGAATTTTAATTGCTTCAGGACAACTTCCTGAAAATTGTACTGACGGCTTTGAATTTATTGGTGAACTTGCATTAGATGGACATTTACGCCCTGTTACTGGAATATTGCCAATTGCGATGGCTTGCCAACAAGCCCAACACCGCTTATTGGTACCTACTAATAATCTAGAAGAAGCCAATCAACTTCCGCAGTTTGAAGTTTATGCTGCCAATCATTTACAAGATGTATGTGCACACTTTTTGGGCACTTCTCATTTATCAGCATCACCCAAACATGAAAATTTAACCACTACGCAGTATCAATTTGATCTTGCAGATGTCAAAGGTCAATTACGTCCCCGTCGTGCACTAGAAATAGCAGCAGCGGGTGGACATTCTTTACTTTTCAAAGGTCCACCTGGTACAGGTAAAACATTACTGGCTTCTCGGCTACCTTCTATTTTGCCACCACTCAATGCCCAAGAAAATTTAGAAGTCGCAAGTATTTATTCGGTTGCAAATGCTCAACATACTTTTGGACAACGCCCCTTCCGTGCACCACACCATACTGCGTCAGCGATTGCATTAGTTGGAGGCGGTTGTCATTTACAAACAACTATGCGACATTCCAAACAACTATGCGATAAATTACAGCTTTTATCTTTACAGTAATCTTTATTTGAAATAAATCATTGAATATAAAAAATAATTTAATATAATTTAAAACAATATCAAAGTACTAACTATATATTTGGATCTTGCAATGTATAATATCTTTTTAAATAATATTAAAGCAGCACGTAAATTAAAAACACAAAAAAATATTGCTGAAGTAAGTCTGAGTATTTTTAGAATGCTTATTCAACATATTTGTATTTCAAATGCAGAATATATAAATATTTTAGCTAAAGAAAGTTCTGAAAACATGTCAAAAATTGATATTAGTTTTATTGAGCTATCTCAACCGGCCGATGGAACATGCGTTGATTTTATAAGTAACTCTCTAACACAGATAGCAAAATTGAAAAACAGCTCTTTAGCTAGATTCTACTTTGAAGATAAAGATATTTCAAACGAACCTGCATTAGTAGAATGGCTACAAATCAAAGAAATATCTTTAAGAAATATCTTACATACATATGTTGAAGATCGAAATGAAAGTATCTTTGGTCATGGTATTTCATCAACTAATTTATTTTTAGATATCGATATTATTGAATATATTTTAGAAAAATTAAAAGTTTATCTACCAGAAAGTAAAGGCGACGATTTTTTATTTTTTCCTAAAAATTTTAATATCTCTACTCCTATTCAAACATTAAGATTATTTGATGGAAATCCTACGTGTTACAGAAAAATCAAAAAAACTAATAATGGGATGATTCATGTTACTGCTAAAGTTCAAACATCCTTAACAAACGCTACCGATCAATCTTATGAAGTACCAAATAAAATTTTTAATATTTCTACAAAAAAAACTTATGAGGTATATGAATATAATGATTGGAATCCGCTAATTTTTTTACCAGAGAGAGCTATATCAGTAGCTGACTTTACAGGACGAAAAAAAGAAATCACTGAGCTTATTGACTGGTTTAATGATCCAGAAGACTCAAAACGATGTCTTGTATATGGTGATGGTGGCATTGGAAAGACAACTCTCATTTTAGAATTTATGCATCGTGTCCTTGAAGGTTCTATTGAGGTCGAATGGAAACCCAGTGTTATTACTTTTTACACAGCAAAAAAGACTCGTTGGGGAATACATGGTTTAGAATCACTCACGAACAACAATCTAGGCGTTGCAGATGTCGCTTTACATATAGCACAACTATTAGAAGTCAAACTTGACAATAGTTGGTATCAAAAAGATGCAGAAACTATTATTCAAAAATTAAAAGGCTTACTTGAAAAAGAGAAGATTAAAAAAAATGAGCATCTCATTATTTTAGATAATACAGAAACTATGGCTGAAAATGATGATGATATTATTAATCTAGGTAAACAAATACACTTACTTTCCCGTTATGCTGGAAGAGTAATTCTTACTTCTCGTCGTACAGAAAGACTTGAAGCAAGACCAATTGAAACAACTAAATGGTCCGATGAAGAAGGTGTAGAATATATTCAAAAAAGAGGAGATATATTAAATATTGATGCAATAAAAAAGGCTGGCATACCTACTTTAAAAAAAATCACTCGAGAACTCAATAATAAACCATTGATTTTGAATGTTTTCATTCAATTTGCAAATGAACTACAAAGCTCACTTAATAGCGCATTAGATAAAGTGAAAAGATTACAGGAAAAAGACTTAGGGATGTTCTTGTTTTCTGATGTTTGGGAAAGATTTAATGAAAAAGAAAAGCACTTTTTACTTCTCTTAACCTATTTTGGTCCTGATCATGATCAATATTTTATGCAATTAGCTTCTGATAAAGCTAATTTAACTTTTTCTTTAGCTCAGAGCACATTAGAAGGTAGTAAAGGGATTTGTCAACTTAGTAGTATTGATGGCCAACTTCAGATTACTTTCAACAATGATTTTATGAAATTTTGTAAAGATAGAACTGTAAATTTTAATGATCAAACACATCCTCTTCAAAAAGATCTAGAAACAATCCAAAAAAGATATATAGAGTTTTTAAAACATATTGAAGTAGAAATATCAGATAATGATCAAAAAGCTTATTTAAGTAGGTTTGCACGGGCAGCTAGAAAATTCTTTAATGAGGGTAATAAAGAACAAGCAATTTCATACTATGAATTAGCGATAGATGAGGATCCAACAAATATTTGGTTATTAGAGAAGTATTCAAACACTCTATTTATATATAAAGATTTTCTACCAGCATTAGAAAAAATCAATAAAGCTACTAACATTGATCCTAATCACTCAGAACTCCAATTTACTAAAGGTAAAATATTAGCCAGAATTAAAAATAAAACCAAAGAATCTATAACGTGCTTAGATTTAGCTCATAAACTCGGGAAATCTATGCACCTATGTGAGTTACAAAAAATATATGCTTATTTAGCAGATGGAGATATAGAGCACGCAACCATATCATTAAATATCGCTAAGAGTAATATCCCTAACGATTCTTATTACCAAAAGTGCAAGATAGAAATTGAACGCTTAGAACGCAAAATAAATCAATATATATTGCCTCTATAGAAAATGTTACTTTAGATGTATTTATAGAATTACCTATAAGCACATTAATGAGGGTCAATAAATTTAACTTTTTAATAATCAATGAGGCAGTATGTTTTATATATTTCTTGATACGTGTGTTTTTTTAGATATTTCTACTAAGAAACAAGAATTACCACTAGTTTCTGCATTGGAAGAACTTGTTCGTACTAAAGTAGCAAAGTTAGTCGTAATTGACTTAGTAGCTCAAGAATATGAAAGAAACAAAGAAGAGGTCGCAAACAAAACAGCAAAACGATTATCTCAAGAATTTAAACAAGTCAAAGCAGTTGTAAGTGAGTTTGCAAAAAAAAATAAAGCTCAAACCATTGAAGTACTAAACGATATAAATGCAAGACTTCCTCTTTTGACTGATGCTAACTATGCAACCATTAACAGAGTTGAGAGACTAATTGAATCAGCGGAAAAAATAAGTATTAGCGAGCGCTCAAAGATTGCAGCCATTCAACGAGGCTTAGATAAAAAAGCTCCATTCCATATCAGTAAAAACTCAGTAGCTGATGCTGTAATTATTGAGCAATTTTATGAATTTTCATTAGGTGTCAATACGGCAGATAGTTGTTTTTTCATAACACATAATCATAACGACTTTTCTGCCAAAGACCATCGAAAGCCTCATACTGATTTTGAAAATATTTTCAATGGTAATACTTGTTATTTTAACAACTTAGCATCCGCAATCAACCAGATTGATAATAATTACTTAGCTGAAATAGAGTTTGAATATGACTTTACAGAAGAAACTCGGGGTTTAAGAGAAATTCTCGATGTATTAGACGAGCTAGTGGATAAAATTTGGTATAACCGTCATCAAAATCTAATCTGGAAAATAAATGAAGGTGAGATAGAAATTGTTCCTAAAGGTACGAAACACTATGGTAATCATTTTATTCACGAAGATATTCTTGAAGGTGCAATCAAATCTGCCAAACAAGTTAAAGAGACATATGAAGATGTTGGCCCTTGGAATGACTTTGAATGGGGTATGATTAACGGTAAATTGTCAGCTCTACGTTGGGTATTAGGTGACGAATGGGATATGTTAGATACCTAAGATAACAATCGATATCGTTTTCAACTGAATATTATATTTTTCAATCTCTTAAGTATGATACTTTACTAAGAAATATGAATAAAGATAGTTAGAACAGGATATTCCCCTTTCTCAAACCAACCGTACTACAAATTTAATTGTCTAATCGTATAACTCTCAAAACCACTAAATCAAGTAGAGCCATTTCAATTTATCTTCTTAAGATTGCAAAACAATAAAATACAATATATGGTATCAAAATTCAAAGAACTACCACTATATATAGTGGTTATTAAAAATAGAAACATTTTAGGAATAATTTGTAGAAAAATTTGCATACTCTTTACTGTTCAGTTATTATTCATTTAACTTGATCTGTAAGTCAATGATCTTGGAGGTGAATATGACTCATTTCAATCCTGATATGCTTAGTATTGCACGAAACTTTCGTGGCCTTAGTCAAACTGAACTAATTGCTGGAATGGGACAGTCTATTACTCAGGCTTCATTATCTAAAATTGAAAGTGGGGACTTAAAACCTTCCGATGAAGTTATCCAAAATCTATCTAATGCCCTACATTTCCCTATACGATTTTTTGAACATATTGAAAAGCTAAATGCACTGCCGATTAGTTTGCATGCATACAGAAAAAAAAGCTCTACCACAGCTAAAGCATTGAGCCGTATGAATGCTGAAATGATGTTAAAAATGGGCCATGTACAAACATTAGAATTGCTCACAAATGTACCAAAAAGAAAAAACTCCTTACCAACTTTTAAAATTGGCATAGATGTAAACACCCCTCAAGAAGCGGCTAAAAAGCTTAGATCATTGTGGGTGCTAGGAAATGAACCTCTTGAAAACCTAACTGCCACTGTGGAAGATGCAGGGGTTTTAGTCTTTTTATGCGACTTTAAAGATAACAATGTTGATGGCGTATCCTTAAAAATGCATGGCGTGTCTCCATGCGTATTTCTAAATGCAAACCAGCCAAATGACAGAATACGCTTCACATTAGCACATGAACTTGGGCATTTGGTCCTCCATGAAGAGCCATCTGAATTCATGGAAAAAGAAGCAAATGACTTTGCTGCCGAATTCTTAATGCCAGAAGAAAAAATTATTGATCAATTAGGTTCAACCAATTTAGCTCATTATCTAAGACTTAAAAAGGAATGGAAAACCTCAATGGCGGCCTTAATCTATAGGGCGTCAGAGTTAGGAACTATAACTTCAAGTCAAAGTGCCAATTTATGGCGGCAGATGGCTATGCGTGGTTATCGTAAAGTTGAACCAAATGAATTGGATCGAGAACCGACATATAGAGTAGCTTCCATGCTCTTTGACTACGCAATAGATGCAAAAAAAACATCAACATCTGTCATTAGTGAGTTATCTCAATTATTTGACTTATATGAAGATGACTTTAAAAAACTATATTATTTTGACCTAGATTCAATGGAGACTATTGAGATGGTTTCATAAATTAAAAAGCCGACTCTATTGGGTAGAGTCGGCTTGATAGATTTTCACACAGGAAAGGCATATGGCTCTAAGCCCTACGCATACCTCATGTTAGATCTGGCTGTCAGAACCCCATTCTAACATTTAGGCCCGTAAATCTCAAGATTTACCCGCTTATTTTGGTATGCGCCCTGAAAAACGAGCCGCCAAAATAGGAGGGCTAACAATGCCTACCGAAAATCAAGACTTCGTGTTTTGTAAATCTTATCGCCATAAATCTGGAAAAATTATTGTCCATCCAACTGGATATTTTAAATTTCCCAGAACTCGGCCATTGAAAGAAGAAAAGGATACTATCCGTAATAAAAAATCGGATGATCCTGATAACTCAAACTCAATATCGTAAACAAGGTTAAATAACCTACTGCTATGCAACAAAGTTCACAGTAGTAGGTTACTTAATTTTTCTGATCGCACTTAATTTTATGCCCCATTTTAGTACATGGGCTCAGAGAGAATTATGACAACTCAACAGCAGTTTCTTGACCTACTTTCCGATATTGAACCCTCTACAACAACGGTTAATGATTGTTCAAGCGCACATAATACGCTTCGTGATGCTTTAAAAGTGCATAATGAATTCAGCAAAGTACATGTGCATACATTCTTATCAGGTTCTTATAAAAGAAATACGGCAGTACGTCCGACTACCATAGGCGGAATCACACAAAGGCCAGATGTAGATATTATTGCCCTTACAAATCACACAATTAATGATGACCCTCAAATTGTCCTTGATGCAGTACATACGGCATTAAAGGATATTGGATATACCGATCTTACCGTTAACCGTCGTTCAGTAAATGTTAAGTTGAAAAAAGTTGATATGGATGTTGTCCCTATCATTTCAGATGGATATGGCGGCTATCTGATTCCAGACATTCATCTTGAAGAATGGCTAGTTACCAACCCTCCAGCTCATACCGAGTGGACTGTTGAGGTGAATAAAAATGCAAATGGTCGATTTAAGCCTCTTGTGAAGCTATTTAAATGGTGGCGTCGTGAGAACTTGTCTGATTTAAAAAGACCAAAAGGATTCATTTTAGAATGCCTGGTTGCCAAGCATATGAATTACTACGAATCCAACTATGAAAAGTTGTTTGTTTATCTTTTAGAAACGATCAGGGATTCTTATGGGATTTATGCGTCACTAGGCATAATTCCACATTTAGAAGATCCTGGTGTTGCAGGCAATAATGTTTTTTCTGCGGTTACAGCAGATGAGTTCAAAACTTTTTTTGAAAAGGTAGAAGAACAAGCTGCTATTGCACGAAACGCCTTAAATGAAACAGATGATGATAAAGCATTAGCCCTATGGCGGCAGGTTCTGGGTAATCGTTTTCCACGTTCGGCTTCACACAAAAGTGCAAACTCTGCTGATATGGCCAGCTCTTTAATCCGTTCTGCTCTAGGTGCGGGATTAACATTTCCATCAACCCCTGTTTATCCAAATAAACCAGGAGGCTTTGCGTAATGGAACTGCTAAAAACACCATTAGAACGCCTAGCTCAAGAACGGCAGTTATTGACTGATCTTGAGAAAGAGAAAAATAGTTTTAAGATTCAGGAATGGAACTCAACAGACACAAATGAACTGCATTTGAACTTCTCTCTAAAGATAGGAACTATAGATTTTAATGGTGTTTTAGTATATCCAGAGCTTTTCCCAGAGCTACCAGCATATATACGCCCACAAAAATCTGGTGAAAGATGGAGTATCTTGCACCAGTATGGTGGTTCAGGAGTGCTGTGTCTAGAATATGGCCCAGATAATTGGAATACCAATATCAGTGGAGTGGATCTAGTTAGAAGTGCCCAGCTTCTTTTATTAACAGATGCAATGACTGTATTGGAGATGAATGTAGAACCTGTACCATCTAGGCATTCTGAAACAATAGGTCAAAAATTAAGAAGTGTTTCAGAAAGGTTCATTGAAACACCTATGTTACGTCACATACTCTTGGGTAGTGATTCCGAGAAAATGGACTTTAAGATTGCCATCTCAAGCTTTCGAGACAAAACCGTTATTGTTCCAACAAATATTCAGAACAAACCTCTACCTGACATCGTACCATCATTTTCTAATGAAAGATTTGAATTGTCTGGATGGGCAATACGAATTGATTCTGTTCCTCAATTAAAGGAATCCGTAAATGACCGAGTTTCATTAGAATCCTTTTTAGGCAATTTATGGCCTGCTCAGGAGGAATTCACAAGTTCCATACAGCCTATATTGTTATATGACATAAAGGGTAACTTGGAACTATTCTTGGTTAATAATACAGCACCACTTTTCGTAAGTTATCCTGCTATTAATCTACATGATGATCAGAGCCAAAGATTGCCAGCACAATTTAGCCATCTCAATGATATAAGGGTAGCAATAGTAGGTCTTGGATCGTTAGGAAGTAAAATTGCAATTTCACTGGCACGGTCGGGTTGTAAAAACTTTCTACTTATTGATGATGATATTCTGCTCCCCCACAATCTTGTCCGTAATGAACTCAACTGGTTAGATGTTGGCTTTGCTAAAACCTATGCTGTTGAAAGAGCATTAAAACGAACAGCATTAGACATACAAGTTGAAACGTATGAAATGCAAATTGGTGGACAGGAAAATCCTCATTTAAATTCCAATATCGCTAATGCCATTGCCACATGTAATCTGATTGTTGATGCGACAGCAAATACCCATACGTTCTTAACATTAGCTGCAATTGCTAAAAGAAAACACATTCCCATGGTATGGGGTGAAATTTTTGGTGGCGGTGGTGGAGCAATGATGGCCCGTAGTCGTCCAACGTTAGATGCCTCCCCCTTAGAACTTCGCAATCATATTTATGGTGTCTTACAAACGTTGGAACCAATTCCAGAGGGCAAAGTTAATAATTACGGCTTTCAAACACAAAACCAAACATATATAGCATCAGATGCAGATGTAACAGCTCTTGCAGCATCTATGACGCAGTTCACATTAGATACTTTATGTACAATTGATGAGCAATCCTCTTATCCATATTCAGCATATTTAATAGGGTTCCGTAGATATTGGATGTTTCAATGTCCTTTTGATACTCGTCCTATCGACTGTTCGGGTGCTTTAGTAGCAGAATCTCCTACGGATAAAGAAATATTTGAAAGGGAAAATGGCAATTCTATTGAAGAGCCTGAACCGATGAAAGGTTAATACTGATGCTGAAAATATCCATTCCTACTGACATACAAGTTTTACTGGTAAAAGCCCTATTGAAGTCTGGAACCCACGAATGTGGCGGTGTTTTAATGGGTGAGCATATTGGTACAAACCATTTTAGAGTTAACTCATTAACTATTCAAAAGAGTGGAACGATAGCATCCTTTGTACGTGGAATTACGGATGCTATTAAAGCAATCCGTCTTTTTCATAAATCAACAAACAATAATTATCAAAAATTTAACTATTTAGGTGAATGGCATAGCCATCCTCTCTTCAGTGTACAACCCAGCAGTAAAGACCATCACACCATGAGGGAATTGGTGTCCGATCCAAAAGTGGGTGCAAATTTTGTAGTCTTACTGATTTTTCATTTAAAAAACAATCATCTTGATGGCAGTGCTCACACCTACCTACCAGATGGTTCCTGTTACCGATCCACCCTAGATTTAGAGAGATAATAATGAGTGCGAGTCTGTTAGAAAAACAATCAACTGGTGGTGCGATTGCACGAGTAGGATTTGAATATCAGGATGCATTTGTATTAAGGAGCTTACCGCTATGGCTTTCACAAAGTGCATTTAGCCATATAGTGAGTGAAGCATTAAGTGATATAGAAGTTTGTTATTTTTCTTCGGAAAAGTCATTACATGTAATGTATGAAGCAAAAAATCACTCCTTAACGGCTACGGAATTTTGGGATGAAATAAGGCGTTTTAAAAGTCTTTTTGATACCCACCCAAAAAACTTTATTTGGTTTAATTTAGTATGCCCAAGTTATAACACCGCTATCTCACCATTAATTTCAAAAATAGACCGATTAAGAGGGGTTGGATCTTCTTATGATGACGACTCTTCAGTTTCAGTGAATGGGCGCTCGGAATACCTTGATTGGTGTGTTGGTAAAAAAATTGATTTCTCTTTAGCTGAATTTGCTCTTGATTATGTTGGTTTCATAACTTTTAATTCTGAGAATAGTGAGTCTATATTTCTAAGTGAAATTCAAGACACAATAAATATTGAACTGCTCAGGAGTCAGGTCAAACAACTAAAAGATCAGTTTAAAAACCTGATTTCTCGTTCTTCTTTTGGTCCAATATATCGCAAAGACTTTGAAAATTTTATTTGCCATGCTCTTGAAGAAGATAGAAGCCAGTGGCTATTAGATCCTATTAAAATTAATCTTTCAGCATCATCCAGTCAGTATCAAGACTTAAACTTAGATATTAGTGATTTCAATGGTCCTGATCGTGCTCAAAAAACCTCCAGCGACTGGAACAGCCTAATCAAAAAAGCAGTATCGATTGGGGATTTCATTCATAACAGTGGTGACCGTAGAACCCTCCTTATAGATGGCAAACAAAGAATGTCCACTGCATGTATGCTTGGCTATGTTTTTAGTGCCACACGTAATTTCCTACTCGAAATAGAACATAATGGCCTCATTTATCGCACTGATGACCATAAACAGAAAGAGGGACAATTTTTTACTAAAATCGAAGCTGTTGAACCACAGGGTGAAACTGAAGCCATAGTCGCTATCGGATTTCCTACAGCTATAGGTAAAGACATTGACTCTACGATTAATGAAGTAAAGAGCTTGCCTAGATTGAATTTAGAAAGCTCTCATGCCATTGATAATATGGAGACTCTAAATCTTGCTGTGAGAGAGGCAAAATCTGCTTTAGTTTCATTTAAATCCGAAAATAAGTTATCTAAATTACACCTCTTTATTAAAGCACCCTCAGTTTTTGCAATGGTCTTGGGACATCGCTTGAATGGTATTTGCGATATCCAGCTTTACGATTGGGTAGATGGGCAATATATCCCTACAGCCGAACTGAACTTATAAGAAGAATTGATTATTCGATAATATTACCAATAGAGAGGTTGATCATGAACAATCATTCTAATGAAGAAAATACTGATAACTCTTCAGATAAAAAATCACCCGCATTCAAAGTCCTTGAATCCAATGCTGAAAAGTTCTTAATGGTTTGGTGGTATGGGGCGTTAGCAAAAGCTGATCGTAGAAATGCTCAACCTAAAGTTCATGTGGCTTTTAGGGAACTTCTGGAAGATTACACACCCACAGATAATTTTATTTTTATTGATGCAAATATAACAGATTTGATGTCTTGGCCTATTGGAACAGTTTGGCACCATGAACGATTAGTTGACTATCTTCCTTTGGAAATACGGGAATTTGATATTGATCATACAAATTTTAAACATACCTTTGTTCAAGCATATAAGCGAGATGAAAAGACAGGAAAAATAGATCATTTCTTCTCAGACAGGAATAAGTTTTATATTAACCCAAGCCAACGTGAAAATTGTATTTCTTTCTCTTTAAAGGATCAGGAATATAAGGAGCTTCTCGTACCTTGTTTTGAGTTTCTGGTGAGAGGATATGGCCTCTCTACAGAACTTCCTAGAATTCTAACAACATATGATGAGGTCGAAAGACATGAAAGGCTCTACACCCCTCATCCAGAAGAAGAAAATACATGGACTATCCTTATAGGTGATAGTCTCACATCAGATGATCATGTATTTATTGCCTACTATAAATATAGCGAATATACCCAAGATGCCGTAAGAATCTTATTTAGCAGTATTGCAAAACATGATGATTTTATCCAAAGAAACCATATATACCCTAAAGTAATGCCGTGGCATAAGGAAACGAGAAAAATTAGGGTTTCAGGTTTTTGTATTCCTGACACCAATGCTTTTTTAGCCTTGACAATCCTTGGAATAGAACTACCTGATCAAACACTTATCAGACGTGTTCCAAAGGTAATTCACCGCATTAAGAAACCTGTAGATGTCAACTCACCTAATCCTCCTCAGTTGCAACTAGGTCCTGGTCAGATTAACGTATCTGAAGATCAAGGAGGGCGCAAACCATTATTACAATCGGTTATTTTAGGTCATGAATTTACATGGTTAGGTTCAGGCCCTATCGGGGAAAAAAGTAAAACAAAGTATGAAAGAACCATCACCCAACCACAGAGAAAGAAAAATACTAAAGAAACCAATACAGTTGGTACAGGAGAACCTGATAGCTCTAAGGAAGTTCTAAATGTCCAAATTAACCCGACCACTAATGGAGATACAGAGTTTGAAGCTCCATATCATGGAAGAATCATGGGCCTATGGAATGCATGTTTAAAGGCACGCTCGTTAAATCCCAGTATTGTCAATGCAGTCCACTATTATACTTTTGAGGAAGAGTTTGATTACAGCGATAAACCCACTCTCATGGCTTTTTTCGTTAATTCAGAAACATTAAATAATAAAGATATTACAGATGGAGAAAAACAAACTTATAAAAATTGGTGTTATGCAAACTCAAATAAAACAGCACTTCGTGGAGCATTGGTCATCCGATTATCTCTTGTAAATTGCCCTCCAGTTTATCTTTTCGATATACAACCAGCGACTTACGTTTCAACTGTAGATGGGGAAAGTGTTCTCAAGGAGCGTGGGCATGCTGGTCTAATATTTAGGTCAAGAACCGTAGAACAATTTGAGCAGTATATTTCTGGGCTCATGGAGAGCCTGCCTTTGTCAGAGGGCTCTTATACGACAACTCTCCTAGGCTCCAATTTGGTTACTCAATTATTTGTTTTTAGACATTCAAAATCTGCTGGCTTGTCAGAGGGTGAATCAACGTTATTGAATGCTCTAAGAAAAATTGGAATTACGAATATCAAGTTAAAGGAGGAAAAGGAGGAAAAGGAGGAAAAATAATTTTCGAATCTTACAATTGTGACCATCTTCTTTTAGCCTATTCCATAATTCTTTCCTATGGGTAATTTTATTACATATCAAATTGAATTATATATAGTTTAATGGCACTTTTAAGTGCCATTAAACTTGGGTACCACTTGTGACTAGATAAGCACCTATATTAGGAATATTTAACCTTTTTAAACTCAGTGTTCTGAATCCTTTGGTATATTTTCAATAATGCAATGATGAATATCATCGTGATTGTTGAGTGATGTTTCAGCCTGAATAGTGACATGCTCAATACCTAGATTTTGTATGACATTCTCCAGATCATGTAAGAGTATCTGCACTTCCTGCATACTCATTTCTTCACTCACAACAATATGGCAGGATAAAATATAACGTTTACTTGTCAGACTCCATATATGTAAATCATGTACACCCTGAATTCGCTGGTCTTGAAGAATGGTTTCTTTGATTTCTGCCAAGTCAAATTTTTCTGGTGTACCCTGCATTAAAACATGCGAAGCCTTTACTACAACTGAATATCCACTGCGAAGAACAAGTATTGCAACTAGAACACTGGCTAAAGTATCTGCCCAGGCCCATCCAAAGAAGTAGATACATAGCGCAGCAGCAATTGCGCCAATAGAACCTAACAAATCACTGAGTACATGCAGGTAAGCACCTCGCATATTCAAGTCGTGTTCGGTATCACTACCTTTAAAAATCATTACTGCAACAATGATATTAATCAGCAATCCAATACTAGCAACGATCAACATCCCTTGTACTTCAATATGTTGTGGTTGCTGAAACCGTAGAATTGCCTCAATAAAGATATACAGTGCGATACCAACCAGTGTAATACCATTCAATGCAGCAGCCAGTATTTCAAAGCGTTGATAGCCGTATGTTTTATTTTTGGTAATCTGTTTTTGACCGATAAAGACTGCTGCAAGTGCAATACCAAGTGCAACAGAGTCACTCAGCATGTGGCCAGCATCCGAAATCAAGGCCAAACTATTGGTAATAAAACCACCTATAAATTCCACTGCCATAAAAATGGTAATCAGTAAAAAACTTATGGTCAGAATTTTTTTATTACTCGGGATATGGCTGTGGTCGTGATCATGATGATGACCACCATGACCGTGATGGTGTCCTGAGTGATCATGGTTGTGTTTATGGCCGTTACCATGACTATGCTTATGCCCAGAATGATCATGTTCAGAGTGTTTATGCTTGTGATCTTGTGTATGGTTGTGCGAAGACATTTTATAGCATTCCTGATTATGGCTCTAACTGACTACGCAATGGATGATTGTTGTAGTAATCACCGATGTATGTAATCTTATTATTTTTAACCTCAAAAAATGAAGCACCTTTAAAAGTGATTACTTTTGCGTCTTTTTTACCAGACTGGTCTTTTTTATTGAGGGTTCCCTGAAGCTGCCATTCGACAGCAACCTTATCACCAACAATGAGTGGCGGGGATGTAAGCGTCATCTTCCGATCAGGAATGACTGTTAATAAAAACTTGGGTACCTCAATTACAGATGCTGTACCTTTACGGGTTTCTTCATTACTTGTATTGAAATACTCAACATTCGGGTCAAGAACTTTAGTCAGGTCATCTGGCTGCGTACCATTCCAGATATTAAGATAGCTCTCCACGGTTTCCAAAGCTGTATTGATCGGTGCTTTTGCATGCGAAATTGAAGCTAATCCTAACGTCATAAGAATGAGTAAGAATGTCATGAAAAAAGGCTTTGATTTTTCCTCTTGACCATCAAAATCTTGCTTCAATTGATTGATATAAATAATGTTCATCACATTCACCTTAGACTTGAGTAAGTTCATCAGCGATCCGTTCGGCATCTTCCCTGGTATCGACGATTTCATAAGGTATGCCAAATGCCTTTACAGCCATTTCCGTCATCTTTCTGATGGCAACTCTTTTTTCCTGATCAGGTTCAATGCAGATAATTGCCTTACACAACTGATTAAGTTCATCTTTATGGTTTTTAAGCCAAAGACCACGTTGTTTAAAGTCTTCAGGTGTTTCTTGCATTGATAATTGATCATAAACAATCACAAACGGACTACTCATTTCCAGGAACTCCTGCATTTCCAACTGCCATTGAGGTGAATAGCCTGGAACTGCCTGATCTTGCTTAAACTCAACAAATGGGAAGTTTTCTATATCATGGATAATAAATTTCATTTACATGACCTCATATTCTGTTTCATCTTTTCAGGAATTCATCTCTTTCCATCAAAAGATGAACTCCATCGATGTGCTATTTCAAAGATTTACGTTCAATCTGTACGGTATGTTCATTCCAGCCTCCACCTAATGCCTTGTAGAGGTTGACCTGATTATTCAGGCGTTCCAGGCGGGTCTGTATAAGTGCCTGCTGAGATGCGTACAGTGTTCGTTGTGAGTCGAGGACTGCGAGATAATTATCTTCACCAGCATCAAAACGTAAGGTTGCCAACTTATGAGCATCCTGGCTGGCCGCAATCATTTGCTGCTGCGATTTGATCTGTTCATCTAGCGTAGATTTGCCAGCCAGCCCATCAGCAACTTCACGAAAAGCTGTTTGAATAGATTTGTCATAGTTGATGACTTCAATCTGCTTCATGATATGTGAGCGATCCAGATTTGCCTGATTTAAACCTGCACTAAATATGGGCAAGTTAATCTTGGGCATAAAACTCCATGCACCTGTACCTGCATTAAATAGATTATCCAGACTGGAACTTGCCGTACCCGCCGAACCCGTTAGGGTAATGGATGGAAAAAATGCTGCACGGGCTGCTCCAATGTTTGCATTCGCAGCCTGAAGCTTATGTTCTGCGGCACGAATGTCTGGACGACGTTGAAGTAGATCCGATGGTAAACCAACTGGTATATCCTGTATGACAACCTGATCAGGAATTTTTGGGGACTGGTCCAATTGGACCGCAAGTTCCTGTGTTAATGGCGAACCCAGAAGTAACACCAGAGCATTACGATCCTGTGCAGTAATACGCAAGAATTTTGCATAATTGATTTGTGCTGTGCGCAGTCCTATTTCAGCTTGACGTAAGTCAAATCGGGTTGCATTACCAACATCAACAAGTTTCCTGGTCAAGTCATAGGATTTCTGCTGTGTCGCCAAAGTCGCCTTGGTTAAACCTAACGTTTCCTGATCGGCCTTATAGACCAGATAAGCATTAGCAACTGCGGATACCAGACTTAACTGTGATGCTGTCTGGACCTCTTTAGAAGCCAAATAGTTCTGTAAAGCCTGATCACTCAGACTGCGTACTCGGCCCCATAAATCGATTTCCCATGCGACCGAAGTAACACCAACCTGATACATGCGGGGGTTATAAGCAAGATCAGACGGTAAACGCTGACTGGCTGACTCTGCGGTAACACTCACATGTGGTAAACGGTCAGCACGACGAATACGATACTGTGCTTCTATCGCCTCAACATTTAAAGCTGTCACCTTAAAATCATGATTGTTTTTCAATGCATGATCGATGAGTTGGAGCAAGACAGGATCGGTATAAAAGTCACGCCAGCCAATATCGGCTGCGACTGTTTGCTTTCCATTGTTCACTTGCCGCCCTGGATAAGCTTCTCCTGTTGGATAGTGTTCCGACATAGGAGAGACAGGTCGCTCATATATTGGTGCCATTGAACATCCTGCAAGAATAGTGGCAATGGTTAGTACACTCATTTTCTTGAGGAAAGTGTATCGGTTTAAATGAAGTGTTAAATTTTTCATTTTGAACCCTCCTGTACGATTGCTTTGGCCTGTTCTCTACGCAGAATAAAATTACGAATGACGACATAGAAAATTGGTGTAAACAGTAAACCAAAGATCGTCACGCCTAGCATTCCAGAGAAAACAGCGATACCCATTGTATGACGCATTTCTGCACCAGCACCTGTGGCTAATACCAGTGGTATCACACCAGCAATAAATGCAATTGAGGTCATCAGAATTGGGCGTAATCTTAATCGGGCTGCTTCAAGTACCGCATCAAAAGGATTCAAACCCTCATCCTCTTTGGCTCGGGCAAACTCCACAATTAAGATGGCATTTTTTGCAGCAAGTCCCACCAGAACAACAAAGCCAATCTGGGTAAAGATGTTGTTATCACTACCAGTTACCCAAACACCTACAATCGCAGATAACAAGGCCATTGGTGCAATAAGTAATACTGCAAAAGGCATTGACCAACTGTTGTATTGAGCTGCAAGGAAAAGGAACGCCAAAATAATTGCTAGAGCAAAAACCATGACCGCAGTATTGCCTGTATTCTTTTCCTGATAGACCAGATCGGTCCATTCATAGGTCATACCTTGTGGCAATGTTTCCTGCACAATTTTTTCAATTGCGGCAGTTGCCTGACCAGATGAATAACCTGATGCAGCGTTACCACTAATATCGGCTGATGGGAAACTGTTATAGTGCATAACACGATCAGGGCCAGAACTACGCTTAATCGTGACAAAGGTCGAAAGCGGAATCATGTCTCCCGCTGCATTTCTCACCTTTAACAGATTAATGTTCTCTGGTTGCATACGGAATGGGGAATCTGCCTGAGCAATTACACGATAAGTACGACCAAACCGATTAAAGTCATTGATATAGATTGACCCCAGATTGATTTGTAGTGTTTCAAAAATATCGGTCAGTGGTACACCTTGTGACTTCGCTTTTACACGGTCAATATCAACTTCAATCTGTGGAGCATTTGCCTGGAAACTCGCAAGCATACCGACAAGTTCAGGCGTCTGAGAGGCTTTCGCCATAATCTCGCCCTGTACACGTGCCAGTGTTTCAAAGCCTAAACCAGCCCGATCTTCAATTTGTAGCTTGAATCCGCCCATAGAACCTAAGCCAGGTACTGGTGGTGGTGGAAAGATGCCCGCAAATCCGTCAGGAATCTGACTGAATTTACCCATTAATTTTCCAGCAATTGCTCCTGCTGATAATGAGGGGTCCTGACGAGCCTCAAATGGATCAAGCATGGCAAACATCAAGGCAGAGTTTGGTACATTGACTGGACCACTTGGTGTAAAGCCTGGGAATGCCATGACGCTTTCCACACCAGGTTCATTCAGTGCAATTTCCGTCATCTGTTTAACTACAGCTTCTGTGCGGTCTAAAGATGCGCCTGTAGGTAACTGGGCGATACCAACTAGATAATACTTGTCCTGTGCAGGAACAAAGCCTTGCGGCACTTTGTTAAAACCTAACCAAGTTAGGCCAAGAAAACCTACATACAAAATCAGCATGATGGCACTTAAACGTACCCCCTTGCGGACTGCACCTACATATTTGTCCGATGCCTTATCAAAGAACCGATTGAATCCTCTAAAGAACCAACCAAATAAGCGTTCGGTTAAATCACGTTTTTTATTTCCAGCTTGATGTGGTTTAAGCAAGATACCTGCTAAAGCTGGTGAAAGTGTTAAAGAGTTGATTGCAGATAAGATGGTTGAAATCGCAATGGTCAAGGCAAATTGGCGATAGAACTCACCCTGCAATCCTGTAAGAAATGCCGATGGAATAAATACAGCAGATAAAACCGCAGTAATCGCGATAATTGGCCCTGTCACCTCAGACATTGCCTTACGGGCAGCTTCTTTTGGTGATTCGCCTAATGCAATATGCCGTTCTACGTTCTCCACCACCACAATTGCATCATCGACCACAATACCAATCGACAGTACCAGTCCAAATAAGGTCAATGTATTTAGGGAGAAGCCGAAATAATACATAATTGCAAACGTACCAATCAGTGAAACGGGAACGGCAATTAAAGGAATAATGGATGCACGCCATGTTTGCAGGAACAGGATGACAACAAGCACAACCAGTGCAATGGCTTCTAACAGAGTGGTAATGACTGATTTCAAAGAAGCTTTTACGAAAATATTTGGATCATAAGGAATTTTATAATCCACACCGTCAGGGAAGCTTTTCTTCAATTCTGCCATCGTTTCACGGACTTCACTTGAAACATCGAGTGCATTGGCACCTGGTGTCATAAAGATTTGTAAGGCAGATGTTGGCTTACCATCCAGTAAAGCTCGCATGGTATAAGCATCAGAACCCAGTTCAATTCGTGCAACATCTTTCAGGCGTGTGATTTGTCCAGTGTCACCAGCTTTAACCACGATTTCACTGAATTGCTCTTCAGTGGTTAAACGTCCCAGCGTATTAACAGTAACTTGATAGGCCGATGTTGTATTTGGTTGTTGACCAACAGAACCCGCAGCAACCTGCATGTTTTGTTCACGAATGGCTGCAACCACATCATTGGCGGTTAAACCACGGGCAGCCACTTTTTCAGGATCAATCCAGACACGCATCGAATATTCACCAGCACCACCAATCTCGATATTTCCAACACCTGGTAAACGTGCAAGCTCATCACGCACATTTAACAGTGCATAGTTGGACAAATATAGTGGATCATGATTCTTGTTGGATGACACCAAATTGATGACCATGAGAATATCGGGTGAGGTTTTTTCAGTGACCACACCAATGCGTTGAACTTCTTCAGGTAAGCGTGGCAATGCACGAGAAACCCTGTTTTGTACCTGTATCTGTGCTTTATCAGGGTCTGTACCCTGTTTAAAGGTGACGGTCAGTACCATCTTGCCATCGGCTGCGGTTTGAGAACTCATATACAACATGTTCTCAACACCGTTCACGGCTTGTTCCAGAGGGGAGGAAACCGTCTCGGCAATGATTTTGGGGTTGGCACCAGGATAACTTGCCATGACCTGTACAGTCGGTGGTGTAATGGCTGGATATTCACTCAATGGCAGTTTAAACAGTGATAAAGCACCGAGAATGACGATCAGCACAGAGATCACGACCGCAAATATTGGCCGATTAACAAAGAAATGAGGGAAATTCTTCATGGCTTATTTCCCCTGTGCGGCACTTTCAGTCGGAGTAGGCGTTTGCATTGGAACGATATTTGGCTTGACCTGCATTCCTGGGCGAACCAGCCCTTTAATAATGACTTTATCGCCAGTTTGCAGACCACTGCTAATAATCCGCAATCCATCAACGACCGAGCCAAGTGTTACAGGCCTAAATTCAACCGTATTATTCGAACCAAGAACCAGAACAAAATTATTGCCCTGATCTGTACCCACCGCCTGATCATCTATCAGAATGGTGGACTGTTTATTTCCAGTGGTCAGCTTAACTCTGGCAAACATACCTGGTGCTAATTCACCTGAATCATTGGTAATAGATGCCCTAACCCGTAGCGTCCCTGTACGCTGGTCAATTTGAGTACTTACAAAGTTTAATTTCCCTGTATAAGGATAAGTTTCTGTATTTGCCAATCCCATTTCGATTGGCAAGTTGAATTGTCCAGATTTATTTTGTCCCTTTAGATTGAGAAAGGTTTTTTCATCAAGGTCAAAATAAACATACAGCGGATTGACTGAAACGATGGTGGTTAAGGCTGTGGCATTGCCTGTATTTCCACCTGCAATCAAGTTACCACTGGTGACAAGAACACGGTCAATACGTCCTGAAATCGGTGCTGTAATATTGGTATAAGATAAATCCAGCTTCGCTGCACTGACGGCTGCCTGAGCCTCCTGTACTTGAGCCTGACGGTTATTTTTGGTTGCCAGTGCATCGTCATAAACCTTATTGGAGACGGCACCACTTTCGACCAGTTTATTTGCCCGGTTAAAATCCAGAACAGCCTGGCTATACTGAACCTCTGCTGCTTTCAGTCGTGCCTGGGCTGTCTTCAGAGCAACCTGAAAAGGTGCAGGATCAATTTTAAATAATACCTGTCCCTTACGAACATAACTGCCCTCAGGAACACTAACACTATTAATGACACCACCGACTCGGGACTTGATTTCAACGCTTTGTGGTGCCGATAAGTAGCCTGTATATTCGGCAGTTGGATTAAGTTCTTGTGTAATTACTTCCGCAACTGGAACCTGAGGAATAGGCATTTGAGCTGAACTAGCTTGTTGCTTGGGTTGATCCGATATATTTTTTGCTGTGTACAGCAGACCACCTGAGATAGCAATCACTACTGCTACAGCAACCGCTGTCATTCGTTTTTTCATGATATTCACCTTTTATGCAAAGCTACATCACTCTGGATAGGTTTCTGTAGCAGTTGCACACATGCTAATGTTTCCAATAATTGGAAGGTCAATAGGGTGATCTGAATAGATTATACAAATGAACATATATTTATATGAATTATTAAAAAGTGAATTTCTATAAGTTTAATAGTCCGTTTTTTCAGCTTTATAAAACATACCTCCGTCTATGGAAATTAAATTCATGCAATATCCCTCCAGTATTAGACTGTCAAATTATTCATTTTATCCTAAGTAGAAATTTCTCTTAGAATAAGTAAAAACAGTATTACTTTAGAAAATTTGATTCCCTATTAGCTCAAAAATGGCACATGCCATTGATTATATTAAAATTAATAAATTAAATTTGACAATTTTTACATATGAACATATATTCATATGTAAAAATATATACATGTTAGGTTTTTATACATGAGTAATCAACGCGATCACAATCATAAATGTCATGATCATTCGCATGAAGGTCATGATCATTCGCATGAAGGTCATGATCATTCACATGTTCCTGATGTGAGTAACGGAAACGAAAGAAAAATTCTGATTTCGTTTTTTATCATTTTCGGGTTCATGCTTGTAGAAGCCACTGGAGGAATCATCTCTGGTTCACTCGCACTTCTGGCTGATGCAGGGCATATGCTTACAGATGCCGTTGCCTTAGGTTTAGCTTATGCTGCCTTTCGTTTCGGTCGCCGCATTGCAGATAATTCAAAAACATTTGGATACATGCGATTCGAAGTTATTGCTGGCTTAATGAATTCTCTTACATTATTCGCAATCGTTGGATGGATTATTTATGAGGCTATTGAACGCTTTCAATCACCTCAACCTGTCATGGCAGGACCGATGTTTATCGTTGCTATTATAGGTATGCTCGTTAACTTATTTGTTTTATGGTACTTAACAAGAGGCGATACAGAACATGTCAATGTTAAAGGAGCTATTCTCCATGTAATGGGCGATTTACTCGGCTCTGTTGGAGCAATTATTGCTGCCATAGTGATTTGGTACACAGGCTGGACTCCTATCGATCCAATTTTATCTGTTCTAGTTTCTTTACTTGTACTACGCAGCGCATGGTCTTTATTTAAACGTACTCTTCATATTTTACTTGAGGGTGCTCCTGAGAATGCTAATGCCCAAGAGATCACTGAATATCTTTTGAAAAATGTAAGTGGTATTGAAAAAATTACCCATATACATATTTGGATGATTACATCAGGTAGATCTATGGCAACGTTGCATGTCAAACCCAAAGATGGAGTTGACCTCGCGACATTAACTCTCAACATTGAGAATGAGCTAAAATCCAAATTTTCTATTGAACATCCAACTATAGCCATTGATTGGCAAGGCAATAGTACTTGTAGCTTAGAAAACCCAACTCAAATTGATCCACACGCTGGACATAATCACTAACCTTAAATCTTTATTGTTATTCACTGATGAGGAGACTTTAATGTCTGATAAATACTACAATTTAGGAGATTACCAGCGTCAAATAACTACGTCATCTCCTGATACTCAACTTTGGTTTGATCGTGGCTTATTATGGACATATTGTTTCAATCCGAGTGAAGCCATAAATTGTTTTAAGAAAGCTCTAGAACATGATGCAAAATGCGCAATGGCTTATTGGGGCATCGCCTTTGCATCTGGTCCAAATTACAATAAAGCTTGGCATTTATTTGATCCTTCAGACTTACAGAATACCATTCCATATATTAATGAAATTATGGAACAAGCAAAGTTAGCAGCGACTCATAATGCGACACAATTTGAGAAAGATTTAATTGATGCCCTTGCTCCACGCTTTCCAAAACACGTGACTATAGATGAACAAGACTTTCATGAGCTGAATTTTGCATATGCTCAAGCTATGAGATCATTTTATGAAAAATATTCTAATGATCTTGATGCAGCTGCAATGTTTGCAGATGCACTCATGTGCTTGAGCCCTCGTAAATTGTGGGATTTAGATACCGGTGAAGCCATAGGTTTAGGTACAGTTGAAGCTAGAAACGTGCTTGAAGTTGCTTTCACTAAACCTGGGGCAAATCGTCATCCTGTAATTAATCATCTCTATATACATTTAATGGAAATGTCACCTTATCCTGAAGTTGCATTGCCAGCTGCTGATAACCTTCGTAATTTATCACCTGATGGGTCACATTTAGCCCATATGTCCACACATATTGATAATGCATGCGGAGATTGGCGTCGAGTGGTTTATTCTAATCTTGATGCAATCGCAGCCGATGAAAGATATTTTTCTAGAGAAAAGAATCCAGGTGGTTGGAATATCTTGTATCGCGTTCATAATTTAATGGTAGGTGCTTATGGTGCAATGATGGCAGGTAAATCACAGGAAGCGTTATTTATGGCTCATCGTATCAATGACATTTTAACACCCGAAGTACTACATATCACTACACCGCCAATGGCTAATTTAACTGAAAGCCATTGCACAACACTACCACATGTTATGATTAGATTTGGCATGTGGGAAGATATTCTGAAACTTGAGCTACCTAAAGATAAAGGTCTATATAGTTCCACAACCGCAATGATTCACTACGCAAAAGGCATAGCATTTGCTTCATTAAGAAGAGTTAAAGAGGCCGAAAAAGAAAGAGAGTCTTTTATAAAAGCAGTAGCTAATGTATCAGAAGAGCGCTTTAACTCTATACCTGTTAAAGAGGTCGAAGCTTTAAAAATTGCTGCCAAAATGATTCATGGCGAAATTGAGTATCGTAAAGGTAATACGAAAGAAGCATTCGCAATCTTGCGAGAAGGCATTAAATTAGAAGATGCTCTTCCTTATTGTGATCCTCCAGCTTGGTTACAACCAGTTCGGCATGCATTCTGCGCACTTAATATGGAACAAGGAAACTTTGAAGTAGCAGCCCAAGAATATCGGATTGAACTGGGGCTAGAAGGTGACCTTGGACGTCGCCGAATTCGCCCTAACAATGTATGGAGTCTTCATGGACTTTATGAGTGTTTAGCAAAACTAGGTCTAGAGAAAGAAGCTCGAGATATTTCGCTGCAACGTGATATAGCACTTGCCTCGGCTGATATTAATATTGAAGCATCCTGTTTCTGCCGATTAAGTGCATTTGAAGATAACACTACAAGTTGCTGTTAAAAACAGATAGCACTTTCCTCAAATAGATATCAAGGCATATAGCTAGACATTTCTTAATTATATGCCCTTGATCTTAACTTTTTGTAGATGATACTGATAACTTAAATAAATGCATGATATATTTCTTGTTTAGAGTAATAAAAATAAAGAATTCCTATAACCCTCTTTCCCCTTAAAGTTATTTAATTTAGATATTTTTGCAATACATTACGTACTACTATAAATTAGTGCTCCTCACTAATATGACTTGCCATATCTAATAAAACCTGACTAACATGTAAATCATCAATCTCATAAAATACTTGTTTAGATTGTCTTTCGCCTTTGACTAAACGAGCTGAACGCAATAAACGAAGATTATGACTGACTAAAGATTGGGATAAATCAAGAGCATCACTGATTTCACCTACTGAACTAGGCCCCCGCATACAAAAAAGTAGAATTTTAAGTCGTGAAGCATCACCTAATAGCCGAAATGTTTCAGCTAAAGACATAATCTCATCTTGAGATAATGGTATCGGGTGATTATTAAAATTCATACTAATACTTAAATTCCTATTATTTAGAAAATATATATGTTTACATATTCTACCCTTGACCTTCCCATAATGGCAAGGTTTATGCTCTTAATAATTGGGTAAGCACTATAGGTATATCTTATGGGAAAGGCAACAGATAAGCTTTCTAATAATATGAAAGTTACATTAAAAATTGAAGGGATGACATGTGCCAGCTGTGTTGGGCGTGTTGAAACAGCACTCAAAAAAGTTGATGGTGTACAGTCTGCCTCGGTCAATCTAGCGACAGAACGTGCAGATATTGTACTTGATCAGCCTGTGGATCGTCAGGTACTGGTTCATGCCATTGAACAATCAGGTTATGACGTGCCCGCAAATAATATTGAATTATCAATTAAAGGCATGACCTGTGCTAGTTGTGTAGGTCGTGTCGAAAAAGCCCTTAAAGCCGTTGCAGGTGTAAAAGAGGCCAATGTCAATCTTGCGACTGAGCGTGCAACGGTCAGTGGTTCAGCAAATGTCGATGACTTGATTACCGCAATTGATAAAGCTGGTTACGATGCCACAGAAATTCAAGCTTCTATTCCTGACCAGACAGAGCTGCTTGAGAAAAAAGATCAAGAACGTGCTGAACTTAAGCGTGATTTGATTCTTGCAACCCTATTGGCTTTGCCTGTATTTATTTTGGAAATGGGATCTCACCTTATCCCTGGTGTTCATCAACTGATTGATCAAACTATTGGGATGCAGAATAGCTGGTATTTACAATTCATCCTGACCACGTTGGTTTTAGTTATTCCAGGACGAAGATTCTATCTAAAAGGTTTGCCTGCATTACTCCGTTTAGCACCTGATATGAACTCGCTGGTTGCGGTTGGTACATTAGCAGCTTACCTATTTTCTATTGTTGCCACATTCATACCCAACATCCTTCCCACAGGAACGGTAAATGTATATTACGAAGCTGCTGCGGTGATTGTGGCATTAATCTTACTGGGTCGTTTTCTTGAAGCAAAAGCCAAAGGGCGAACATCTGAAGCAATCCAGCGTTTAGTCAGCTTACAGGCCAAAACTGCCCATGTTTTACGCGATGGCCAAATGGTAGATATTGCACTAGACCAAGTGGTTGCAGATGACATTATCATTGTGAAACCAGGTGAAAGAATCCCTGTCGATGGTCAAGTCACTGATGGAAAAAGTTTTGTTGATGAATCCATGATTACGGGTGAACCAATCCCTGTTGAGAAAGGCATCGGCAGTGATGTGGTAGGCGGCACCATTAACCAGAATGGCACGTTGACCTTTACCGCTGTGGCGGTGGGTGGCGAAACTATGCTGGCTCAAATCATTCGTTTGGTTGAGCAAGCACAGGGTTCTAAAATGCCGATTCAAGCTGTGGTGGATAAAGTTACCTTATGGTTTGTCCCTGCGGTGATGATTGCCGCAGTACTTACATTCCTAGTCTGGCTTATTTTTGGTCCATCACCAGCCTTAACTTTTGCATTGGTTAATGCGGTGGCAGTGTTGATCATTGCCTGTCCTTGTGCAATGGGATTGGCGACACCAACCTCAATTATGGTCGGTACAGGTCGTGGTGCAGAGTTGGGAGTACTGTTCCGCAAAGGCGAAGCCTTACAACTGTTAAAGGATGCCAAAGTTGTTGCAGTCGATAAAACAGGGACATTAACAGAGGGTCATCCCGTACTGACTGACTTTGAAGTGACTCAATTCTTTGAGCGTGATTATGTCCTAGGCATGGTTGCGGCTGTTGAATCCCGTTCTGAACATCCGATTGCTAAAGCAATTGTTGATGCGGCAAAAAGTGAAAACCTGACTTTACCTAAAGTTGATACGTTTGATTCAGTCACAGGCATGGGTGTCTGTGCAACCATCAATGGTAATGAAGAAATCAATATTGGTGCAGACCGTTATATGGTTCAACTTGGTATTGATGTTGCTCCATTTGTTGCCACAGCTCAGCGTCTGGGTGATGAGGGTAAATCACCACTTTATGTTGCTGTCGATGGTGAACTGGCAGGAATTATTGCAGTTGCTGACCCAATCAAAACCACAACGCCAGCAGCGATTAAGGCTCTACACCAATTAGGTCTCAAGGTAGCAATGGTGACGGGTGACAATGCTCGTACTGCTCGGGCAATTGCCAAACAATTGGGTATTGATGAAGTGATTGCTGAAGTTCTACCAGAGGGTAAAGTCAGTGCGGTTAAAGAGCTGAAAGCAAAATACGGCAATATCGCTTTTGTGGGTGATGGGATTAACGATGCACCCGCTTTGGCTGAAGCTGATGTCGGACTTGCGATTGGTACAGGTACAGATGTTGCAATTGAATCTGCCGATGTCGTGTTAATGTCAGGAAACTTACAAGGTGTTGCCAATGCGATTGCCTTGTCCAAAGCAACGATTGGTAATATTCACCAGAACTTATTCTGGGCATTTGCCTATAACACCATGTTGATTCCTGTTGCTGCTGGTATATTGTACCCAGCCTATGGAATACTGATGTCCCCAATCTTTGCAGCAGGAGCAATGGCTTTGTCCAGTGTATTTGTACTTGGCAATGCATTACGTTTACGTCGATTCCAGCCACCATCCGTCAGTCAAGGCTAAGGAGGATATGATGAACATTGGTAAAGTCTCTAAAGCTTCGGGAGTTACCGCCAAGATGATTCGTTATTATGAGCAGATTGGCCTAATTCCTGCTGCGGGACGTAATAATGCAGGATATCGCTCTTACTCAGTAAATGATGTTGAACGTTTAAAGTTTATCAAACGAAGTCGTGAACTCGGTTTTTCAGTAGCGGAAATATCAGACCTACTCGATTTATGGAATAACCGCAGTAGACAGAGTGCTGATGTCAAACGCCTGGCTCAGGGTCATATTGAAAAGCTGGAAGAACGTATCAATGACCTACAGCAAATGGCGAATACTCTCAAGGACTTAATCGACTGCTGTGCTGGTGATAATAGACCTGATTGTCCGATTCTTGAAGGTTTGCAAGAGCCCCACAATGATATAAAGGACGTTCACCATCATAATGACCTGCTTTCCGTTTCACCTTTAACCCGAAAGAAATAGCAATAGGATATAGGGAGAAGTAAAATTAATTTTACTTCTCCCTATTTTTTATATTTATAACTATGAACTAAAATATGTCATTTCTTTTAGATACTTACATTGTCAAATAACTGCTAATTTAACATCACAAACATTCCTAAATATTGAGCTTATAATTCATTGCCCACAAAAAAGCGACTCAATAGAGAGTCGCTTTATCATTTCGTCCGTTTTTAACGAGGAGGAAAACCAGCCTCGGTTAAAGCCTCAACGATTTGCTGCTGTGTTGCAGTTGTTTCAACTTTTACACTACGATTGGGTGGTTCGGTGATGACCTTTGCATTGGCATCTATTGCTTGAATTGCTCTGGTTACACCACGGGCACAGCCACCACAAGTCATATCTTCAACATGAAATTCCATATTTAACTCCACTATTACTATTCAGGATGTGTTTAATATAAACCTTGCCATAATTGTAAGGTCAAGCATTAAAAGTAAAATTAATGTCCCTCAGATATATAATTGACTGTGTACTTAGGTATTTCTACCTCCAAGTTTTCATCTTGGACCTTAACCTGGCAAGATAGTCTTGATTGGGCCGTAAGCCCCCAGGCACGATCCAGTAAGTCCGCCTCTACATCATCCATTTCTTCTAAACTGTCGAACCCTTTTTTCAGAACAACATGGCATGTTGTACATGCACCTGATAAATCGCAGGCATGTTCTATGGGAATGCCATGATCCAATAAACTTCGACATAAATTACTTCCGCTTTCAATTTCAAGTTCCGCACCCTCTGGACAAATCTTTTCATGCGGAATAACTATAATTTTTGGCATATAACATAATCCTCAATTCATCAAATTTATAGATAAAACAAGGGGCTTTAAAAAGCCCCTCATTTAAAAGAATATCGAATAGAGAAGTATCTACTTATGTTTACTTAACCATTCATTCATCATCTTGATTTCTGATTCCTGGGCAGAGATAACATCTTCAGCAAGCTGGCGTACTTCTGGATCAGAACCATATTGAAGAACTACTTTTGCCATATCAATTGCACCTTGATGATGGGGGATCATGCCTCTCATGAAATCAACATCAGCATTTCCTGTAAATGGAACCATCATATCTGCGTGCATTTCATCATTGATCTTAATATATGCTTGAGTTGATGGGCTATCTTCATTTTTGCTGCCAGAATGATTTTTGTTTTTTGCCAACCATTCATTCATCATCTTGATTTCTGACTCTTGGGCAGAGATAACGTTCTCGGCAAGCTGACGCACTTCTGGATCAGAACCGTATTGAAGAACTACTTTTGCCATATCAACCGCACCCTGATGGTGAGGAATCATACCCAACATAAAGTCAGTATCTGCATTTCCCGTGAAATCAATACCCATTCCGCTGTGCATACGAGTATTTACTTCCATATAGGCATTTGTAGATGGATTATCTGTTTTAGCTGAACCATTCATATCATGGTGCATTGAATGGCTTTCATGTTTATTCTCACTCATTGAATTTTCCTTTGGAGCGTCAGAAGAGGAACACCCCGCACTAAATACAATCGCACCGATCATTAACATTGGAACAAAGTGTTTCATGGAGTTATCCTCTTACTACAATTATGAAAAAATAATGGGTAATAAGCTCGGAAGTTATTCTTTCATATCAGGTACATCATTACCCTTGATGTAGCAACTCTATTCTTTCCAATTATGGTAAGGTCAACACCTAATCAAATAAAAATAATTAAAAGAATAAAACAATTAAAAACAAATACTTAAAGACAATTAACTCCGTAGTGAGTCACAATAATCAATAGAATTAAAAAAATCACCTCCAATCACAAATAATATTTTTATATAAATATCAATGTGATATGTGTCTTCATGGTTTCACAATTATTTATTTGACTATTGGATGCACTACAAAAGACTACAAACATTCTCAAACTTTATACTTAAAAATTATCTTACTTCCCATCTTAAATTTGAGCATTTATGACAATAAAACCTTATTTATTAAAACCTTAAAATAATTATTAAGGTATAATTATTTTAACCATAACTACTATTTTTTGAGTTTCACAATGTCTGAAATTGATTTTTATAAAAGATTGAACAGATTAGAGAAAAGACGAAAAGGTACTGACCTTACATACAATGCTTTTGATAGTGTAACAGCAGGCGTAACTTCATTTAATGAGTTTGATGAATTAAAACGTACAATAGAAAAATGGCAGATTGTATCAGACAAACCATCTATCCGTTATGCAGTAGGAGCAATGCAAGAAGTTAGTAAACGTTACACAGAAATCAGTATTGAAACTGCTAAAAGAATTGAAAAACAATTAGAGCCTAGGCTACTAAATAATCATAACATTGTCACAGAATACAGATTACAAGGGTCAGTTCCCCTAAATATTCATATCAAAGGTGTAAGTGATGTTGATTTACTTGTACTTAACAAATCACATTATCGTACAGAGGGTTATTTAGGTACTTTACGTCATGATGATATAAAAATATTAAGAGAACTCAGGAACGCGTGCACTTATGAATTAAGACAAGCATATCCTGCCGTAACAATTGATACTACTGGTGCTAAATCTATAACTTTAACAGGTGGATCACTTCCTCGGGATGTAGATGTTGTACCCTCTCATTGGGTAGAAACATATGAGTACCAACAACAAAAGCACCTTTATTTAAGAGGAGTCAATATTCTAGATAATAAAACTCCTACTACATTGATGAACTTACCTTTCAAGCATATTTTTTATATAGATTACAAATGTAAATACTATGCTGATGGAGGATTGAAAAAATCTATCCGCCTTTGTAAAACAATAAAAGCCGATTTAGTTGAAGAGGGCAAAGTAATTTACTTAAGTAGTTTTGATCTAGCCTCTATTATGTATCATTCCAATCTAGAAAATTTAAAGAAAGGTAGAACAAATGCTTTAGCAATAGTTCTTGAAACAAAAAGATTTTTTGATTATCTGTATCATAACCCAAACTATAGAAATAGCTTATATACACCTGATATGACCAGAAAAATATTTGATAGTTATCAGAAAGAAACCTCTCTCACAACAATGAGCATTGCCTTAGATAAACTCGTTACGGAAATACGTAAAGATTTGGGTTACCTATATGACGAAACCATTGGCTCTTATCCATTAGTTATCTAATTTTTCCCATAACATTGTTCCCATGGTTCTTCGACCAGTAACATTATAATATTTAGCACTGGCACTTTTATTGTCTTTATGAAGTGTCAGCTCTACAAATCCTCGATGGATACGTAACTCTTCATGATCTAAATCTTTTGGTTTGTTTTCATAACTATAAAGAACTTTGTATTCTTCAATTTCGTCATAAATAATTGCAGCAGAAATACTGTCAGATGTGGAAAATTCTGTTTCTAATCTGATTCTTACTTTATCCCAACTTTGTAAAATTGTTACTTTTCCAATCCACTCTCTATTGTGCTTAATCATTTCAGAATTTTCTTCTTGGTAATCAGAGATACCTTTACATGACCATTCTCCCGAAATATCAGGATATTTCAGAATCTTGAAAAATAAACCTGTTTTCCATATCCATTTATCAAATAGAAAATAAAAAGTAAGAAATAATAAAGCAGTGATAGCACTAGAAATGATGACATTCCAATAAGGAGACAATCCACCCAAGAACTTCAGTAAAAAGTAAATCAATATCCAAGATATAAACGTAGCAAGTGAATAAACATATTTCCCTGCATGAGACCTATTGAATCCATTATGAACACAATATTCATGACCTAATTGCCCCATACATACCCTCTGGAAGCCCAAAATTCAGTTTTAACTTTATGTAGCTACATTAGCGTTATATGGTCCAGTTATACAAGCAATTTAGGTATCCAATATTGCTGATCACCAAACCTCACTTCAAAGCCATCATTCAGCCCCCTATAATTAATACTATCCATTTGATTAAAAAAGGATTTATCCAAATTATGAAAATACATCAATCCTAACTTTATCCACTCTAGTTCATTAAAATTTTCCTCTGGGGCTTTCATGATGGCCAACAATTGTTTTTCCAGTTTCTTCATATTACTTTTTTCTGTTATTTTTTCATCTAGTACCCATGACGTATCAAGGTTCGTATCATAATTCTTGTTTAAAAAATTAAGAAAGCCAACAATAGCGCAAGCTTGTCCAGGGGACTTAAATAAGTAATATTTTACATGCCACATTGTTGGTAAATCTAATCGTGATTGACTTACCAACAGCATTAAAGCAGATGCTGGTTTCATGGCTAAACGGGCAGAACGTATACTCGTTTTCCCTAAATCCATTTTATTTATTAAAACCTGATAATAGTTCTGAAGAATTTGGGCTGAAAGCGATGAACCAGGACATGAGTTCGCCAGTTTTCTCAGTTGGTCAAATTCAGAACAGTGGCCTTTAGATTGGGTATCTATATGCAGGTGATGTACTGCAACCAACCACCGGATGGGCAGCTCATATTTGCGTAAACCACTTGTTCTTAGTCTATGTAATAAAGAGTCATTGTCTGGGATCTGATCTCCCCAAAGATCACTGGTCTTTTCAAAAAAATGAATATGTTTACGAATTAGTAATGCAGCCTTATGCGGTCCAACCTCATGATCAAGCCAATTCATATAATCTTTAAAGTAACCTTTGAGGCTTGGATTTACTAATGTATTAACCAGTTCCTTAATCCTATTCCCCAATATTCTTCGCCATGTACATAATTCACAGTATTTCCCATATCCAGCAGGAATCTGTTGCTGGCAAGTTAGACATTGAAGTGGTGGACAGGTCAAACATTTCTTACAAAGCATTTTGCCTGACACAACATCCTGTTCAATCAACCTATATCTTCTACAACTTTGGCATGTCTGGTAATCACGGGTTGCACACTTTGGGCAAACTCTTAAATTATCTCCAAAACGGCTGATACGAGATAAGCGTTGTGATGTCACACCACACCGTTCACAAGCTTGAAACTCTCTAAAATAAACTGAACAACTATTACAAACAGGGCCTTGCTCCGTTATTTTTCCTATAGGGTAATCAATACGCTGACATCTAATGCAAGGTCTATTGGTTTCACATTGTTGGCAAACGGCCAAGTTATCAGCTTTATATAATCTGGAACTTTTACCACACGACGGACAATCCTGTTTTTTAAAAACTCGTACATAGCACTTATGGCAATAGTTACGCTGTTTATAAAGTCGGTGTATCTTTTCAACCGCATCACCACATTCATCACACTGAGGCATGGTGTTGTCCCCCCAAAAGTTACCCTAGTTTTCTTTTTAATCTTAAAAACTTGCGTATTACAGTCTCCTTACTTTTAGGTTTAAAGGTAGCTACCAATGCTCTCTTTGGAGGGTAGTTCCGATAAATCGAGCCTAATTGTTCTTCAACAGGCCTTAATATGGCTGGCAACTGGTTTCTCTTATCCCAAAATGAAGACCTGTTCATATTTAAAGATTTTGCTGTTTCAATAAACTTTTCCTGGGGAATAATGAGTAATTGATAAATACAGGAAAATAGCCGTTCTCTCTCGGTAACTGGAAGTTGGTTAACAGCCAATCCATTCGATATAAGCTCAGGATGGGGCACCTGAATTCTGAGTTGTTCAAGAAAAGCCCATCCTTTTCCATTTACTGAGCCAGCTAAAGCTTTTCTAATAAATTGTGAAAATAACTTAATCACCGTTAACCAATCAGTTACTGAAATCAACTTGTCTTGATAGGTTGCACAGCCTTGTTCCAGGAATTGATCAAAGATTTTTTGGAATGCCAAGGCATGACAATCCACAAGGCTTTTATTAACCTCCAATAGACTTTTTTTACATATTGAACAGCAAGTCATAACCTGATCAGGGGCTTCAAGACGTCTAGGTTGAATAGCATTATGGCAATGAGGACATTGATCATGTAAATGCTGATTATGTTTTATACAACCTGTATGCCAGGCAAAACGCCAAGGCAGACGGAAATAGGCAACATTATCCTCAGATAGACACTCAGGACAATATTGCCAGCCACCTCGATGCTTACGGTTTCTTGTACCTAATACCAAGTACCATGCATCAAGAGTTTGATTATCCAGATTATATTTAATTAAAAAATTGCGAAGCGTAGCAGAATTAAATTGGCTTTCATCAATTTTTGTCGTATTGATCAATACCTGTACTTGCTCTGCACTTAAACCACGATCTACATCTACAGACCAGATTCGCCATTTGGGCCAAAGTACTCCAGTTAAACTTAATGGGTCACAACCACTGTCAAGTGCGGCACGTATCAACCAAGAAGATAATGCCTCATCTTGCTTTAAGTCCGTGGGAATAAACCATGAATGGATTTCTGTTGCACTTATCATACCTAGTCCTCCACATTGCTTATTTCACACTTTCTAGCAAGCTACGGTCGATAAACTCCTGACCAGAAACAACAGCTTTCTTTGCGGCGTCCCGTAAAATCGTTCGCAGATTACCTAAGTTTCCATCTGTAATATCATGCAGATATTTTACTGTTGCTGGTTCAGCCAGTTTTGAAGCCTGTTTGAGGGGAAGAACTTTCTCAAATTTATTTACCATAGCTTGAAAGTCTTTATCTAGTTTCCATAAGGGCAAATTAACCACACGAAAACGGCTGACATGCTGTGGATCAGTACGCAGAACACTAATTGCTTCTTCTGTACCAAACCCAACAATGGGTATCTGTGTTTCATTACACAAATACTTAATCGCATTCATTACTGTTCTTTGCTTAATCGGACTGCCACATAATAGAGAATTCATTTCGTCGATAATGAGGAGCTTTACCTCATAAAGTTTAAGGCAATGGACCACTTGGTAACGTAGCTTCGCAACGGGATCTCTTTCTCGAAAAGGAACCCAGAACTTATCAAGAATAGCCATATACAGAGCTTTTTCATCAGGGGAAACAGGTGCCTGTACAATGATTACAGGTTTTACTGCATTATTTTCTGCATTGACATAACCCTCCCCATACAGCTTAAAGAACTGGTTAATAATTGAGGTTTTACCATTATTTGGCTTACTCAATACCAGTAAGTTGGGCATACGGCTCCGCTTAGGAAGTGTCAGGAATCCTTTCAATTGGTCTAACAAGTCATTGGCTGCTGGATACCCAATCCATCGGTCCTCTTCCAGGAAGTAGAGTCTGTCCTCATTAGACTGTTCCACAATAGGGCGAAACTCTTGAAAAACATGTGAATAGTTACTCATGAAATATCCTCATCATTTTCCAGCTCATCGAGAGGCAATAAACCATATACGTTTTCAAGCTGTTGCTCCAAAATCGTACTCTCTTGTTGAGGTTTTTTGCCCTGAATTGAAGCAGGGTTAACACTCTGTTGATGTTGGGTACTGCGCTGATGTGATCTGCGAGCCCGTCGAGTTTTAGTACTTGCCTCCTGAACACGCTCCCGAAGTTTAGCTAGAGCCTGTCCAAGTTCATGATCTTTTAGATATTCGCCAGTTTCCTTTTTCAGTTCCTGAATCTTTTTGTGTTCCCAAATACTAAATGGTGGAATACTTTGATCCGCTAAAGGAACCTTAAAATAATTTTTGATTTCGGGATCAAAGAACCATATCTCACTAATATTTCTTGGATCACGCCTAAAGATAAATTTACGTTTTTCCTTTTGATTATCAGGGTCTACAGCATTAATCCAACCTCTTAGTACATCAGCATAATAAGCAAGACCATCAATTGTTACACCTGTTGTTTGAATCGTCCTTTCAAAACTTGGTAGAAAATCAAGAAAGAAATTATGATCATTTGCAGGCAATCTAGCAGCCCCAGAACCTAACGTGTTTTTATCACCAAAGATACCTAACTCAAAAGCATGTAGTGGAGAAGTACCTAAAGCAGAGTGTTTCCTTTTGTGGTAAACATTACAGATAAAATCAATCAGCCAGTCCTCAAATTCGGAGAATGTGAAAACTGCTTCCGCATCTGAGTTATAGCCTTTTCTTTCAAAAATATTTGAAAAAGTTGTTCCTGGAACTGCGTGAATATCGGTTGCAAATGTTCCCATCAAACGTTCAATGTGCCCGCCAAAACGTGGTTTTTTAACTGGTCGGTATTCCAGACGAATATCATGTGCCATACAAGCATTTCTGAAAGTTTCTGAGTGAAACTCAGGTCCATTATCGACATGAATGGTGTTCATAATTCCCCAGACAGGCCATTCAGCTTGAATCTTGCGCGAAGCTAGCCATTTCTCTTTGGGCAGTACAGCTTGAGAAACGCTCATTGCAATAGACATAACAGAGGGGGCATCTAATGATAAGTAATATCCCACAACTACCCTTGAACGCACATCAATTGCCAACGTAAGAAAAGGTCGTCCTATAGGACACCTGCTAAAATCATCAACCAGAATAAGATCAACAGGCGTATGGTCAATCTGTACGACGGCAAGTGGATAATCAGCATGAGGGAATTTCCCTGCGGCAGGTGTAAATTTGTTATCGGCCTTTTCCTTATGTCCCCTCTTACGAAGAGAGTCTCTCTGGCTAATCGCTGCAATACGATTTCTTACTGTATTGGCATGAGGCACCTCTAGGATATGGTATTCATGACATAAGCGTTTCACTTCAAGTACAACTTTTTGAACACTTATTCTTTGATTAGTTAGGTATAAATCCTTGATGGCTTTTTCAATGATTGCTTCAGCATGTTTATTAATTATCTTCTTGCCTTGTGGCAATCCCTCTTTTCTGGGCCGCAATCCATCAATAGTTCCATATGCCTTATAGATTTTTAACCATCTATAGATAGTGGCTGGATTAATATCATGTTCTTGGGCTCGTAACTCTACTTCCTTACGACCACTCACGCCTCCCTCAATGAAAGGTCGGATGATGTTGAAACGTCTTTCAGCCTCAATCCAGTCTTTATCAGCGATGAGCTCTAGATCTTCATACTGTTCCACAGCTATTGATGGCCTTAATTCACTGATAGCCGCGATACTTTTCCTGCCAGTATTATTGTTTTCAACAAAAACCGATTTTAGGTCAATGACTTCAATAATCGTATGGGGAATCCCTTTTATCTGAACCGGCTCCCCAGCAGCTATTTTGATATTCACACGTCTATCATTCATGACAACTCCCATTTACCCAAAGTTCAGTAGATGGCTGTAAAGGCATACTTAAATCGCAAACCAGATAACCATGAGCAACTAAATACCAGATTTGACTAATTCCATTGGCTCTGTCCCATTTTCCAAGAAAATGTCTGGCTAATAGAGTCTCAAAAGTTACTGCTCCTCGATCTCTCACATAATCCAATAAGTGCTTTGAATCAGCAGGGGGAAATTCCATCTTTCGGTACTTTTGTAAAAACATGGCATTCGACCATAACTGGTCCCGAATACGCCCCTCATGTGCAATATGAAATTTCCAACCCTCTTCTTTGCATACCCTCATGGCAGCACGATATCTAGCTTTCCATAGATGCAAATTAAGTTGCAATTCATCTGTAGGTTTTACTTCAACCAGTTTAGGTGCAATAAATGGAATAAAATCATTATGCTTATAAGTTACTAGGTAGTCAGGGGTGTAAACTCGTTTCTGTCCATTATCAAAATACTCAATGGTAAATGGTTGAGACTCAACAGCAAGAACATTGGGATCAACCTCTAATCGAATAAGGAAATCCCGTTCAAGAGTTGATTCAAAGGCAACTGCGGAATCTTTTTTAAAAGGATATAAACCAGATACACTGATACGTGTATTACCAATTTTTCTTCGAGCTGGTACGATGTTAACGGTGTCGCATGATTGATTGTTCATTCTAGGTTCCGTTGCATAGTTCTTTATAAAATTTGTCGCATAGTTCTTTATAAAAGGTGGTCTAAGTCTTTGACCCTAGCTTATATTGTCGCATAGTTCTTTGTAAATAACAGCGGTTCACAACCTAAACCAGGCGAAATTACACTTGCACACTTAGGCGTATTATTTTTAGATGAATTACCTGAATTTGACCGTAAAGTTTTGGAGGTTCTCAGACAACCGCTAGAGTCGAAAGAGATCGTCATCTCCCGTGCGGCAAGACAAATGACATTTCCAGCGAATTTTCAATTTATTGCAGCAATGAATCCATGTCCTTGTGGTTACGCATTTAACCAAGATAGCCGCTGCCAGTGCTCAGCAGAAAATATTCAGCGCTATCAAAACCGTATCTCAGGTCCATTACTAGATCGTATTGATTTACATATTGATGTGCCACCTTTGCAGACCAAAGAACTACAAGATCAAAGTCCGACAGAAAGTTCTACAATTGTGCGGCAACGCGTGATGAAAGCTTATGATAAACAAATGTTAAGACAACAATGTTTGAATCAGGCACTTTCTCCAAATTTGCTAGAACAATATGCTCAATTAGATGAAAATTCAGCCAAAATCATCGAAATGGCTCAACAGCGACTTAATCTCTCAGCACGCGCCTATCATCGGGTGTTACGTGTGGCACGCACCATTGCGGATTTGGCAGAAAGTGAAATTATCTCAAGCTCGCACCTGACTGAAGCACTGTCTTATCGGGGTCATTCAACTTAAAACCAGACCATAAAAAAAGCGACCTTATAGGTCGCTTTGGTGTTTATTGTTCTTAGAAAGCGTAACCTAAACCCAAAACAACTTTATTTTTTTGCTTTGTTTCATCACGAGTATAGCCACCGAAGATATAGTCTAGACTCCAAGTTGCACCAGTATTACCTAAAGGATGTGACAGTCCAAGAGTTGCGTGACGGAAAGCAAAATCAGTTTTGGTGACATCTCCTGCTTTAGCTTGGTAAGCTAAATACTCATCATCATCACCATAATAATAAGCCGCAACTTGTGCTTTACCTGTAAATCCGCCAGCTAATTTAGGTGCATAAGTTGCTAGGAAATAAGTATCACCTTTATTTCCAAAAGTGACATTATTTAATAAAGTTTGAGCTGTAATACTCAAATCTTTATAACTTAAGCCGACAATGGTTTCATATCCCGTTGATTCCCAACCTGGATAATAGTAATAAACCGTACCACCAATTTGATAACCAAGATCATCTGTAATCTTGCCTTTATAACCAGCATATAAATCATTTTCAAATGACTTCTTCTCTTCCTTCACATCTGTAGGTGAGGTATTAAAATCTGCATAAGCAGCTGTCAATGTTGAAAACCAATAACCCAAATAAAAACCACTATCATGTGCATAATCAAGCCCACCTTGTACTGCAGGTGTATCACTTTCAGGTGAATTTGTCATACCACGTAGATTATAACTAGATACTACGTTTACATTTCCTGTAATCGTTCCTGGAAATGGTAGCTTTGTTTCTTCAGCCAAACTTAAAGTTGATGCTGTAAATACCATCGCTAGAACTGTAGCTTTGCATGCAAATTTCATCATATTGATTTCCCCCATGATTTAGATATTCAACTGATTTATGTTCTAAATTGCATCATGATGAAATTTGCAAATGCTGTGCCAAAAGTAAAAATTAAATTAAAATTAAATATAAGTTATTGATTATAATTATATTTTAAATATATTTATTTTATTTTTCTATTAATCAATCAACCGCTCAGGATTAAAATGTGATAATAAAATGCATCTTTAAATATAGAGACGCACATAATTAGCACCTATTTTTAATATGAAATTTTCGTTTTTCTTTTCTAAAAATGAATAAAAAAAGCCAGCAATTTGCTGGCTTTTAAAACATCAATCAATTACATGATTAGAATGTTTTGTTTAATGTAAATACTGCACCTGTTTCAACACCACGTTTATATGGTTGCGCATTTGCATCAATGTTTGTTCCTACAGCAGCTAGTTCAGCTGACAAACCAGGTACTGATTTCACGCTATAAGTTACACCAACTTTCCAATCAACATAGTTATCGTCTTCACTACCATTGTCGCTAAAGTCGTAATCATCAGCTTTGGTATAACCAACGCTAGCTACACCACCAAAACCAGTGTCAGCAAAAGGAATAGTATAAGTTGCGTTTAGATACCACGCATCTTCTTCTAAACCAAAGAAGTCGTTAGTGTAGTTAACAGCAGCTAAAAGACTGTCACCAGAAGCAATAACACTGCTGAATCCTAATTTAGCGTATAACTCAAGCCAGTTAAAATCTGAAGCACTTGGATAACCGTAATACCATAAACCAACATCTAATTTTGGCTTACCAGCAAATGGTAATTCAGTTGCATAACCTACATATGGGTCTAACTCCAAATGTGGATCAGCAGAACCAAAATTTACATTTGAACCCCATACCCCTGCATACAAACCAGAAGAATGAGATAAAGCAAAACCACCTTGTAATGCTGGATCACTTTGAGTTTGTGTCATACCACGATAACGGTAGTCTGTAGTTAAAGCAGCATTACCTGAAAAAGTAAGACCATTTTGAGACAAAGTGTTTGCTTCTTCTGCCATAGCAAAAGTCGAAGTCATAGCAAAAATACTTAACGCGATCGCCTTACATGCAAATTTCATCATATTGATCTCCCCCATGATGGATATTCGACTGAATTTATGTTTTAAGTTGCACCATTATGTGAGTAGCAAATGCTATGCCAACTTCTTTAAAGCACTATAAAACCTAGGTTTGATGTCACAGCTTTGTCATGAAATATATAAAGAGAATAAAAAAGGGCTATTTAAGCGTTTTAAAATAGATTTTTTGATCCATTTTTAAGCAGAAAATAAGATTAGTAATTAAACCGCACAAAAATAATGCAACAATACTGCTCGACAATCGATCATTGTTAAACATTTAAAGTATTGGCTTAAAAAGCGAGGAAAATTCGCACAACATAAGTGCAACTTCTAAAAAACGAACGCTTTTTGATACAAAAATTTTACCACTTATCGGGATGTCATTTTTTGCAAATCAACCCAATCATTTTTTAATCAATTACAAAATAACTCATTAAATTTGAAAAGAAATTATCAACATAGTCACATATTTTAAAAAGAAAATATCAAAAAATAATCAATTTTAATTACAGGAATTATATTATATTTTTCATATAAAAAACAATTATTTAATTTTAATTCATCTATTTTTTATACAAGAATAAAAACAAAAAATCTTATCCTATTTTTGTGTAAATTTAATTAAAATATTTTAATAAAAATCTATCTTTTTTATGCATAACTTATACAATTGGTCAAAATTTCGATTCTGACCGAAATTGATCTTATTTATTATGAGGCTACCTATGCCAAAGGCAAAGAAACTAACATTAGCGGTTTTGATTAATGCCGCATTGATCTCCTCAACATATGCAAGCGAACAAAGCGAAGCAAAAGGTTTTGTTGAGGATGCAAATGGTTCAGTATTGTTCCGCACAGGCTTTTTAAATCGTGATAAAAAAGACGGTTTAACAAATGATACAAGCTCAACTGCTCAAACTGCCATTTTTGATCTTCAATCAGGCTTTACAAAGGGTATTGTTGGCTTTGGTGTTGGCGTAGTAGGTGATGCATCTTTTAAGCTTGGTGCGAATAATAATACGGGTAATCAAATGATTCCTGTAGATGATCGTGGATTTGCTTATGATCATTGGGCTCGTGGTGGTGCCAATGTGAAAGCACGTATTTCCAACACAACCGTGACTTATGGTACACAGGTGTCAACACTTCCTGTCATGGCAAGTAATCAAGCCCGTTTAGTGCCTGAGTATTACACAGGTGTTTTCATTGAAAGTAATGAAATTCCAAATCTAAATGTGGTTGCAGGTAAATTCACAAAAAATCAAATGTCAAACCAAATTAGTACCGATAAAGATGTGACAGGTCAAGGGCTTGATCGTGCAGTAGTTTGGGGTGCTAAATATAAATTTAATGATCAACTCAACTCATCGTATTATGGCTTAGATGTTCAAGATAAGTTAGAACGTCATTATGCTAATGTAAACTTTACCCAAAGCTTAAAAGACAAGAGTACCTTAACACTTGATGCCATGGGTTATCATACAAAATGGGATAAAGATGCACTCACTGATTCACATACCACAGATGATCTAGCAAACCGTAAAAACTCGATTTGGGCTGTTTCAGTGGGCTATGGCAAAGATGTACATAATGTCATGCTTTCTTATCAAGATAACACAGGTAATACTGGATATGACTATGGCTATAATGCTGATGGTTTACAAAGTATCTATGTCCCTAATTCCTATTTAGGTGACTTTAATGGTAATGATGAAAAATCTGTCGGGCTACAATATAACTACAACTTTAAAAATCACGGTTTACCTGGTCTAAACTGGACAACTGCATTTGTTTATGGCTGGGATATTGATATCGCTAAAATAACAGATCGCTCAAAAATCATTGACCAAGCTGAAGAACATGAGCTCTTTAACCAAGTCAAATATACAGTTCAAACAGGTACATTGAAAGATGCAAGCCTACGTGTTCGCTATTCTTACTTACGTTCAAGTGATACCTATAATAATGTTTCTGGTCAATATGTCAGCAATGTCATTGGCTCAACCAATGAATGGCGTTTGTTCCTTGATATTCCTGTGAAACTGTTCTAATTCACAGCTTTATTTAAGTCATAAAAAACCTCCATTCAATTGAATGGAGGTTTTTTTATCAGCTAGACTTTAAATCATAAAATCTAGCTGAATCTACTCAGAAAATTACTTCTTAGCAGCTTCGATTGCTTTCAATACTTCAGCTTTTGCAACGTCAGCACCTTCCCACCCGCTGATTTTTACCCATTTACCTGGCTCTAAATCTTTATAGTGAGCAAAGAAGTGCTCAACTTGGCTAATCAATAAAGGTGGAAGATCTGTATATTCTTTCACATCTTTATAGAGAGGAGATAACTTCTCATGTGGAACTGCGATGAGTTTCGCATCGATACCACCATCATCTTCCATTTTTAATTTACCCACTGGGCGGCAACGGATCACTGAACCCGCAGCAACAGGATGTGGAGTTACAACAAGTACGTCTAATGGGTCACCATCTTCAGATAATGTATTTGGTACATAACCATAGTTAGCTGGGTAGAACATTGCTGTACCCATAAAACGGTCTACAAATAACGCATCAGAATCTTTATCGATTTCGTATTTGATTGGCGCTGCATTTGCAGGAATCTCAATGATGACATAGATGTCATTTGGTGCGTCTTTACCCGCAGGAATATTGCTATAACTCATATCAACACTCGTTTATCTTGTGAACTTAGATGTAAATCCGACAGATTATAGCGTGAATACCATAAAAATGATGCTAGATATGCTGAGCGTTAATGAATTTTATACTCAACATCGATTTAGGTCAGTTTAATCGTAATCACAAACAGTAAAATTGGACAAAATATTGAAAAAAACCAAATAATCGAACGTAAAGTAGCTAGATTCGCTAAATAACAGATGCCATAAATAATGCGAAATATAATATACGCCCAGCCTAAGCTCAGAATAAATTTCTCAGGCACAACCATATATTCAGCCATTAAAATTGCAGCGATAAATAAGGGTAAACTTTCAAAACTATTCTGTTGTACTGCATTGGCTCTTGCAGCTAGACCTGTCGTTTTCGCCAAAAAATCACGCGGATTCTGATTATCCTTTGCTTGGAAGCCACCTTTTGCTTTTGCAATTAAGGTAAAAACATATGGCAATAAACACGCAACGATAAGAATCAATATAATGCCGCTAATACCTTGCATGCTGATATCCATCATTTGAAGTTCTTGTGATCATGCTATCATAACTTATAATTTATCAAACTTTCATTTGTGCTTGTTCAACAAGCACTGCTTTTATATATTCTGCTAGTTTTAAAAGTAGTTTTCTTTGATTCAATCTCAAGGTCATGTTATGCCAGCTCAAGATCAAAACAAATTGTTTGATGTTCTTGCTCAACAACGACAGCATCAGCTTTTAGTTGACCGCGTTCTGAAAGTAGTGTTGCCCATCATCGCATTTCTACTCAGCGTGATTTGTGCAAACCTCAATTGGCAATCAACTTTGGGGACTTTTGCGATTCTCACACTTGCATTTTATGCGGTTGGAATTAAAAGGCTCACACTTTGGCATTGGCTAACGATAGTTGTTCTCTACGTTTTTGCGGACAATTACTTCAGCTTTAATGGAATTGACCCAATTCGGTTACGTTTTCAACTTGCGACCATGCTTGTATTTGTTGGCATTGTCGGTATTGGACGGCCTTATATTGATCGTTGGTTGATGAAATCAAATAATACTCAATAAGCCCAAATAAAAAAAACGCCACAATTGTGGCGTTTTTTATTTCCAATAGCTCCCTTATTTTAAACGGAGGCTAAGTGGGATTCTTAAGCTGGTTTACGTAAATCTTTACGTAAGATCTTACCTACGTTCGATTTTGGTAGATCATCCATAAACTCAACATAACGTGGGCATTTATAGCCTGTTAAGTTTTGTTTTGCATAAGCAATAATTTCTTCAGTTGTTAATGAAGGATCTTTTTTCACGATGAATAATTTAGGCACTTCACCTGATTTTTCATCTGGCACACCAATCGCAGCAACTTCCAATACTTTTGGATGCTTCGCAATCACTTCTTCAATTTCACTCGGGTAAACGTTAAAGCCTGAAACCAAGATCATATCTTTTTTACGGTCTACAATTTTGAAATAACCGCGTGAATCCATGACACCAACATCACCCGTACGGAAGAAACCGTCTTTGGTCATGACTTTCTCAGTTTCATCAGGACGATTCCAGTAGCCTTTCATTACCTGTGGACCACGAATCGAAATTTCACCCTGCTCACCAAATGCCACTTCATTACCATCATCATCAAGTAAAGCAACTTCAGTCAATGGTAATGGGATACCAATCGTACCACTAAACTCTGTTGTTGCAGGCGGGTTTGCAGTCGCCACTGGCGATGTTTCAGATAAACCATAACCTTCGATAATGATCGTACCTGTTACTTTCTGCCAAGCAGCAGCCGTAGATGGTAATACAGCCATACCACCACCCATTGCCATCTTCAATTTGCTATGGTCAAGCTGTTTGAATTCTTCGTTATTCACTAGGGCATTAAACAAGGTGTTTACTGCTGGGAAGAAAGAAGGTTGGTATTTACGTAATTCGCCAACGACTGCTGGTAGGTCACGTGGGTTCGGAATCAAGATATTCGCTTGACCTTTATACATACCGTAAAGCGCGCACACCATGAATGCAAAGATGTGATAAAGCGGTAACGCACACACGATACGATCATCTTTAGAACCGTCACCTGTGCCAAATTTACTTGAGAAAATACCATCACATTGTAATAGGTTAGAAACCAAGTTACGGTGTGTTAACTCAGCACCTTTAGAAACACCTGTCGTACCACCTGTATATTGCAGTACAGCAGTATCGCTTAAGGTCAAACTTGGACGTTTATAATTGCTTGGATTCGCTTTACCTAACGCTGCATTAAATTTAACGTGGCCAGGAATATTCCATGCTGGAATTTGTTTACGTACTTTACGTAAAACGAAGTTTACAATCGTACCTTTCAGTGTACCGAGCATGTCACCGACAGAAGCAACCACAACATGCTTCACTGGTGTTTTACCAATAATGCTTTGATAAACACTAGCAAAGTTTTCGATGATTACAAGAGCTTCTGCCCCAGAGTCATTTAACTGATGCTCAAGCTCACGTGAAGTATAAAGTGGGTTTACATTGACCAATACTAAACCTGCACGGAATACACCTAGAGCAACTACTGGATACTGGAATACGTTCGGCATCATCACCGCAACGCGCGATCCTTTTTTCAAGCCCAGACCTTGCAGGTAGGTGGCAAATTTACGGCTGGCGACTTCTAATTCATTATACGTTAAAACTTTATCCATGAAGATAAAGGCATCACGTGAACCAAATTTTTGGAAATTGCGTTCAAAAATATCAACAAGTGAGGTGTTTTCAGCAGGCAGCGCAACTGTTTCTGGGATTCCTGTCTTTTGGTATTCTGCAAACCAAATTTTTTCCATAATGCCATTATCTCCGAGTAGTAATCCTTAAAAATGTAACGACGTTACTTTCCATGACAAAACTTTTTTTTAACTTTTGGAATTGCCCTGTCAATCTATTCAAATAATATGAATACCTTGTCATATATAACGTATTTTTATCACAGAATACTAGCCTTATCTCTGAATGAGGAGTCTATTTGCTTTTTGATATCCCCGTGGTAAAAGTTGCCCCTTTGTTGCTCTTTTTCCTATATATTTTTGGAGATCGTCCCCTTTCAGTTTTAGGTGTTGTTGTCCTGCAGCGACTTGGATTATTTCATCTAAACTCAGTGTTGTCATGGATAAAATTTGCTCTTTTTCATCAAGTTGTATCAACTTGTTACCTTTACCTTTATTCAGAACAGGTAATTCAGCCAAATCTATGATCAATAAGCGCCCTGATGAACTGAGAATTGCAACATGTGTGGCTTGTTGAATTGGCAATAAAGGTAAAGCGGTTGCATTGTCTGCAACTGTCAAAAAGGCTTTACCTGCTTTCGCATTGGTATCTAACTGCGCCGCTTGCGTTTTAAATCCATATCCGTTTGAACTGACAGCAAGTAACTCATTACTGTCCTCATCAACAAATACTTGAATAAATGACACGCCGCTGGCTGGTGCAAGCTTTGAGCTCAATGGCTCGCCCAAACCACGTGCAGAAGGGAGACTACTAATCGGCAGCGCATAACTCCGCCCTGTTTCATCTAAAAAGTAGACTCTCTGATTGGTTTTCCCAACTGCATGACTCAAATATTGATCACCTGCACGGAAATTTAGATTTGCTGCATCAACGTCACCACCTTTAGCGGCTCTCACCCAGCCTGCTTCTGACAAGACCACAGTTACTGTTTCTGCAGGCATTAAATCTTGCTCTTTGATTTGTACCGCATCTGCACGTGTCACAATCGGTGAACGACGATCATCACCGAACTTTTTCGCGTCTTCTTTTAACTCACCAATAATTAAATTCTTCAATGATTCAGGATTTGCAAGTTGCTCGCGAATAATCGCTGCTTTTGCTTCCAGTTCTTCTTGTTCACGGCAGATTTCCATTTCTTCAAGTTTAGCCAAATGACGAAGCTTGAGCTCCAAAATTGCCTCAGCCTGAATATCATCAATCCCAAAGTGCTGCATCAAAACAGGTTTTGGTTGATCTTCTTCACGAATAATCCGAATCACGGTATCAATATCTAAATAAGCAATTAAAAGGCCTGCCAAGATATGCAAACGCTTTTCGATTTTAGTTAAATGGTATTGTAGACGTCGTGTTACGGTTTGCTTACGGATCTCAATCCATTCCAACAAAATACGGCGAATCGATTTGACTTGAGGACGACCATCTGCACCAATCATATTCAAATTAACGCGATAGCTTGATTCTAAATCAGTGGTCGCAAATAAATGGCTCATCACCGTTTCAGCATCTACACGATTAGAACGCAATACAATGACTAAGCGTGTTGGATTTTTATGATCTGATTCATCACGAATATCTGCCACCAAAGGCAACTTTTTCGCAATCATTTGATCTGCAATTTGCGTGACGACTTTTGAACCTGAAACTTGATAAGGTAGCTCAGTAATCACAATCTCATTTTTTTCGACCGTATACACTGCACGCGCACGATAGCTACCACGCCCTGTGGTTTGGATTTTCAGTAATTCTTCTGGTGGCGTAATAATTTCAGCTTTGGTCGGTAAATCGGGTGCTGGAATATATTCTGCTAATTTTTCATCAGTGGTTTCAGGGTTACGAATCAGCGCAATCGTACCTTTGACCACTTCACGTAAGTTATGCGGTGGAATATCAGTTGCCATCCCCACTGCAATGCCCGTCGTACCGTTCAGTAGGATATTGGGAATCCTTGCAGGCAAAGTAATCGGTTCTTTCATCGAACCATCAAAGTTATCTTGCCATTCACTCGTTCCTTGCCCAAGCTCACTCAGTAATAATTCACTATAAGCAGACAATTTGGCTTCGGTATAACGCATTGCAGCAAATGACTTAGGGTCATCAGGTGAACCCCAGTTGCCTTGACCTTCAATCAATGGATAACGGTAGCTGAATGGCTGTGCCATCAATACCATCGCTTCATAACAGGCTGAGTCACCATGCGGATGATATTTACCGAGTACATCGCCAACAGTACGGGCTGACTTCTTCGGCTTACCTGTCGATTTTAAGCCCAGCTCACTCATTGCATAGACAATACGACGTTGTACAGGTTTTAAACCATCGCTGATATGCGGCAGTGCACGATCCATAATCACGTACATGGCATAATTTAAGTAAGCTTGTTCTGTGAATTCGGCTACGGAGCGGTTTTCGGTTGCATGATGTGCAAGGCTGGTCATTTCAGCAAGTCATCCAAAATCATTGTTATCGTCAATGTTTTGTATGCTATGTGGATGAATGCCTTGTGACAAGCCCTTGTTGTTGTTTAAACGTCAAATGGTGTCTTATCAATGCTCATCTGTTGAAGAAGCAGACTCAGCATCATCTTCTTTATAAATAAATTTCGGCATTTCCAAACCAAAATAAATTGCGATTACACGCAAGGTAAAACCAAATACTAAAGTAAAAATCACAGTCAAATCATGAGGTAAACCAATTTCCAAACACACCCAATAGCAGATGACTGCAACGAAGGAAATACTGGCATACAACTCACGGCGGAACACTAAAGGCACATCATTACAGAGAATATCTCGTAGGATACCGCCTGAAACTCCCGTTAACACGCCTGCCACGGCAGAAACTACAAAACCATGCCCCATCGATAATGCAATTTGACAACCAATAATCGTAAAACCAATTAAACCCATGGCATCGAGCAATAAGAATACACTGCGTAAATGCTTCATCCATTTGGCGATAATAATGGTGACAAACGCTGCACAACAAGTCAGAACCAAATATTCAGGATGTTTGACCCACGTTAAAGGATAATGGCCTAGTAAAACATCTCGAACTGAACCACCACCTAAAGCGGTCACACAAGCAATCAGCGTTACCCCAAACCAGTCCATACTACGTCGTCCTGCTGATAACGCCCCTGTCATCGCTTCCGCAGTAATGGCAATAATATAAATCACGGTGAGTAACATCTGCCGACATCCCTAAATCAGGCATCAAAGTGTGCGCTATTTTAAGGCAATCTTAGATGAATTGCGCGCAACATTGTTTAAATTTTTTCCCTGAACCGCAAATACAGGGTTGTTTCATTGTTATTTGCATATTCAAGGTTGGATCAAGAAAGTACCAGCGTTGTTGACGCAAAACAAAATGTGAAATTTCATGATGAATATGCGCCTGTTTGTCACCCTGATTTTTATCACAATAATGAGCTTTGAACTCGACCAAGGCATGGGTTTTATCCAGTTTTGGCTGGTGCTGCACGACTTCTAATTTTAGCCACTGATTGGATTGACTCCAATCTGCAATCGCTTCTCGATCCAAAGCAGCTTGCTGTCCCAAAGCGGTGGTTTCCATAATATAATCAACATTTTGTAAAGCAAAAGCACTATAACGCGAACGCATCAATTGCTCTGCATTTTGAGCAAATTGTTGTTTCAAATGCAAAGGCTGGCAACATGTTACATATAGCCCATTTCCACATGGGCAATTCTCTGTCAATGTCATTTCAATACTCAAATAAAAATAGCCTTGAGCAAAACGACCGTAATCACGATCGTGAAGCTCAGAGGCTATTTAAAACAAACTTAATTATGTATCGGCTAACTTTTCTTTGGCAATAATACGCACTTTTTCAATTTTGTGCCCATCCATTGTAACAACCTCAAAGCGATAGCCATCTGCTTCAACCGTCTCACCATTTTCAGGTAAACGACCCAAATGGAACAAAAGATAACCCGACAGGGTTGAGTATTCCTCACTTTCATCTACAAGGTCTTTACCCAGCAGCAATGAAACATGGCGAATATCGGTTGAACCCTCCAATATCATGGAACCATCTTCAAGACTTTCCGCCGCTGCTTCAAGTTCGTCCTCATCAGGGAATTCACCCGCAATCGCTTCCAGTACATCAATCGGCGTTGCAATCCCTTCAATGGAACCATATTCATTCAGTACGATTGCCATTTGCAACGGCGCTTGACGTAACTGTTCCATCACCATCAGGACTTGGGCATTTTCATGTACAATCACAGGTTCACGCAGATGTTTACTGAAATCAATCGTTCCTGTTTCAATGTATTCATTGAGAATTTTATGGGTCAGTACCACACCCTCAATATTATCCAGTTCACCCCGTGCAATGATCAGGCGTGAATGGGTCATTGCCATTAAACGTTCTTTCAACTCTGCCGGATCAGCGTCTAAATCTAACCATTCTAATTCAGGACGCGGCGTCATCACAGATTTCACAGGACGTTCAGATAAGCCTAAAACACCCTGTACCAATACGCTGTGATAGACGCCATTATCTTCGTCAAACACTTCTTTGGCATAGGCTTGAGTCGCTAAAACATCTTCGGCTTCTTTATTTTGGCCTTCACTAACATTACCTTTACTGCCCAACATACGTAATACTGCAGAAGCTGTGCGATAACGTAAATCAGTCGTCGTCACCAATTTCTCTTGATTACGACGCATGGTCTGATTCACGATTTCAACTAAGACAGAGAAACCAATCGCAGCGTACAAGTAACCTTTCGGAATATGGAAACCAAAGCCTTCAACCACTAATGAGAAACCGATCATCATCAGGAAGCCAAGACACAGAATCACCACTGTTGGATGCTTATTCACAAAATCCATCAGCGGTTTGGATGCCCAAAGCATAATACCAACAGCGATAATCATTGCCAGCATCATGACACTTTGATGCTTCACCATGCCAACCGCAGTAATCACACTATCTAAAGAAAAGACGGCATCCAAAACTACAATCTGAACAATCACCATCCAAAAAGTCGCATGTACAGGATTTTCTTCTTTCAGTGTTTGGTGACCCTCGATTCTTTCATGTAACTCCATCGTCCCTTTGAAGAGTAAGAACACACCACCAAACAGCAAAATCAGGTCACGACCAGAAAAGGCATGGTCAAAAATATGGAATAGTGGTTCAGTTAGAGTCACAACCCATGCAATTGCAGCAAGCAATCCTAGACGCATAATTAAGGCGAGAATCAAACCAACTCTACGAGCAGCATTACGTTGTTCTGGTGGTAGTTTTTCTGCCAAGATTGCAATAAATACTAGGTTATCAATACCTAGGACGATTTCAAGCACCACCAATGTGGCTAAACCAACCCATGCAGCAGGATCAGACATCCATTCAAAAATCATTGATGTGACTCCTCTGCAAAATCAGCAATATCGTTATGAAGTTGAAATTTTAAAAGGTCGGCACAAATAGCCAAAACATTTTTTTTAGGAAATAAGAACAAAGCGGAGCGACAACAACCACTACTCATAGAGGTACATAAATTAATAAAAGGATTTTCAGTATAGGCAAGATTGCAGTGAAATTCATCTTTTTTATGTGCTTGTTGTTTTCAAATTTTTTCTAAAATTCATGATATTGTTTTGTACGTAAAGTGTGCATAAAACTGTCATAAAAGTCATTTAACCTAGACAAGCACAATCAAAATGATAAGGTGAAAATAAACCGAATGAATAGTGTATTTAGAATGACAGATAAAAAAACCATTTCTTCTACTCCCAGAAAAACCACCCAATCTCTGATTGCGTTATATTGCGGTTCTCGTACAGGTAACAAACCCATTTATCGAGATAAAGCCATCGAACTTGCTCAACACATCGCGAATCAAGGTCTTGGAATTGTCTATGGCGGGGCAAGTATTGGCTTAATGGGTCAAGTTGCAGATACTGTACTCGAACATAGCGGTGAAGTAGTCGGTGTAATTCCTGAGTTTATGTTGGACTATGAAATTGCACACAGTAAATTAACAGAGCTTCATATTGTTGAAACCATGCATGAACGTAAAGCATTGATGGCAGAGCGTGCCAGTGCTTTTATTGCTTTACCTGGTGGTTTGGGTACTTTTGAAGAGATTTTAGAAATAGCGACTTGGGGCCAACTCAATCAGCACCAAAAACCGATGATTATTTATAATGTAAATCGTTTTTATGATGCCTTGATTGCTCAACTAGATCATGCAGTTGAGGAGGGATTTTTACCTCCTCAACATCGTGCCAAAGTGATTATTTGTGATTCGCTTGAACAAATTACTAATGTGATTAAAAATTTGAATAGTCCTACACGTATCGAAGTTTAAAATACTCAGCATAAAAAAACGGATCAAATTGATCCGTTTTTTTATGCTCAGAGTTTATTGAAGATTAACTTGGTAAACAGCCGTTGAACCACTGACTTCATTACCAACCACGAGCAATGGCTTACCATTTGGAGAGTCTTTTGCAGAGACAAAAATCAACCCCTCAGGTCCTAAATCACCCTGCTGCGCAATATCTGTTTTTACAAAGTTACGGGTAGTAAAGTATTCAATGAACTTAGGTTTATTCGGCGTAGTGATGTCATACGCCATAATGCCACTCATACGTTCCAAACCAATAAAAGCAAAGGTTTTCTTCCCGATTGTGCCCACAGTAATACCTTCTGGTTCTGGGCCTTTGGCAGCACTTCGCTTATCAAAAGTGACTTCTTCATGATCACTATTAAAGTATTTAGGGAATAATTCTGCTATTTTCTTTTCAAATTCGCTGCCCGAATCCCAAACAAGTTGACCTTGGGTATTCCAGATACTAAATGAACGCGCACCATAGGCATAGAGTTTGTCATAAACCAGATAACCATCTGCATCCAGTTTTGGTGAACCGTCTTGATTCACTTGGTATCCTTTGGTCCACGTCACTTTTAAACGACCTAATTGACTATCTTCACGACAGCCTTTTGCATCTGTTGTCGTTGCGCCACAATAACCAAAAGTTGATGCATTTAATCGTGCACCTTTTACGCCTACAGCGATTTTCTGTAAATGCGCTGGATACTCATCTTTGACTTTATTGGTAAAACCACTACTCTTAAACAGATCTTTAACGCGAATTTCTTCTACAAAGCCCTTACTGGTATCACCACCAAAATATGCCTCAGCATCTTTTAACCAAGCGCGTGAATCCCCTTCATTGGCAGTCACCAAATAAGTTTGTCCATTCACCTGATAGTTCGCAATCGAATCTGGTTGATACATCCCCACTAAACCTGCCCAAGGTTTGATATTGATAATTCCCTTATCTTTATCTTTGGTATCAATAACACCATCACCATTACAATCTGTTTTTGGATCACAATCCCGATCACTCACATCTAAAGCATTCTCAACCAAACTATGGTCTTTATAGCCTAATGGATAAATATCGGTGACTTTCTGTTGTGCGATATCTATTCTCGCAATTGCATTATTTTCTTGTAACGTGACCCAAGCGGTTTTGCTATCTGCTGAAATGGTTATATATTCAGGTTCTAAATCTTGAGCAACGCTGGCATTTGGACCAAAGATACGTACTCCTTTGGCAAATAAATCTGACTTTTGATTATTCCATGCACTAAAACCTGCCACACTGGCTTTAGGTTGTTGAATATTGCTGATATCAATAATGCTGATCGAACCTTCAGGATCAACCGAGTAATCATCATTCGGTTCTGCTTCATTTGCGACTAAAACCGTTTTAGCATCTGGACTAAAAGTCAGCATATCAGGTAAAGCACCCACACTCACTTTGCTAATAAAACTGAGATCTTTGGCATTAAAAAACACCACCATTCCTGCATCCGTTTTATTCTCAGCTTGTACTGCAATCGCAACAATGCCATTTTTCACAGCAACACTATTTACTTCAGAATTTGCTAAATACGTTCGTGCTGAAAGCTCTGCAATGTGTACAGGCTGTGCTGGTTTAGATGCATCTAAAACATCGACTAAACCTTTTTGTGCATTGACTACAAATAAGCGTTTACTTGCCGCATCATACGCAGGAATCTCAGCTGCACTTTTAACAAACACCTTGGTTTCATAACGCCCTAACAAACTTAACTTCATTGTTTCAGGCGTTGCTTCTACAACCTCTGGTGAGTTCGTAGCATTATCATTTTCATTACAGGCAACCAACCCGACAGACAACAATGCTGTCAATAAAACTGAAATCTTAAATTTCATCATCAAATTCCATACCCTTATTTTGTATGGTTAATTTAGTGATTTGAGATGCAAGTTCTATGACACTTTAATGTCAGTTCCATGACCACTCTTTGACAATTTTGGTCTTTATTTCCAATAGGGTTGCATTAAACTAGAACCGATTTCTTATGTGTCAGAACTCATGACCACGACAACACACCAAGCTGTACAGCCCGAATTTCGATGGTTGGTCATATTGGTTTCGATTGGCTTTTTTATGCAAGCCTTAGACACCACCATCGTGAATACTGCAATACCAGCCATGGCGATTCAACTGAATGAAAATCCATTACAAATGCATAGTGTGATTGTCGCCTATGTATTATCTGTTGCAGCCTGTATTCCCTTGAGTGGTTGGTTAGCCGATCGTTTTGGGATTCGTAATATTTATCTCAGCTCTATGGTGATTTTCAGCTTGGCCTCATTGGGATGTGGCTTATCGCAAAACCTAGAACAACTGTTGTTTTTCCGTGTGATTCAAGGTATCGGCGGCGCCTTATTGATGCCTGTAGGCCGTTTGGCTTTATTAAAGCTAATTCCACGCTCCCAATTTCTTTCAGCCATGAGTCTCATGAGTTTGGCAGGGCTAATCGGTCCACTGATGGGACCTACATTAGGCGGTTGGTTAGTTGAAGTCGCCACATGGCATTGGATTTTTCTGATTAATCTTCCGATGGGTATTCTCGGTATGATCATGACATTTAAGATCATGCCCAATCAAAAAGAGCCGACGGTGAAAACTTTCGATTTCAGCGGTTTTATCTTATTGATGGTCGCAATGGTCGGTTTATCCTTAGGCATTGAAAATATGGCCTCCTCACAATATTCAAATCTTGTGAGTATCAGCTTATTGTTGATTGGTATAATTGCCACAGTTAGCTATGCCTATCATGCGCATACCCATCAAAATGCGCTATTTCATGGGCGTCTATTCCGTTACAAAATCTTCTCAATCGGTGTATTAGGTAATTTCTTCGCACGTTTGGGCAGCAATGCTATTCCTTTTATTTTACCTTTGATGTTGCAAGTCGCCTTTGGCTTTGAACCTTTCATTACAGGATTAATGATGATTCCATTGGTCTTGGGTTCATTATTTTCGAAACCAATTATTCGTCCATTAATTCAACGTGTAGGGTATCGTCGTTTTCTACTCACCAATACCATCTTGGTCGGATTATGTATTGCGAGCTTCTCATTCATGACAGCAGTGACTCCACTGTGGTTGAAAGTCTTACACTTGTTTATTTTTGGTACATTAAATTCGCTACAGTTTGTAGGCATGAATACGCTCACCCTCAAAGACTTGCCGCAACATGATGCCAGCAGCGGTAATAGTTTCTTATCAATGATTATGATGCTGTCTATGAGTATTGGGGTCGCAATGGCAGGCACACTGATTAATCTATTCAGTCAGCACTTTTCAACGACATCAATGAGCAGTGCTTTCCATGCCACATTAATTACACTGGGTTGTATTAACATCATTACTGCAATCATCTTTTGGCAGATCCCAAAAGAAACTACGGATGAGAGCTAACATTTTAATAAGATGAAAAAGAATAAGGAAAAATGAGATGATTATTCCAAAATATTGGGCTGAAGCGAAAACAAAAACAAAATTTGAAGGAAGACAATACACCATCAAACGCTTTGGTTGGTCAGATCAAAGCCTTGAGGCAGCGAAAATACATGCTGAACAACGTGTTATAGCAGCGATTGAGCAAATAAAAGTAGATCAAAATATTCGCAGAATCGATCATAAAGTTGCCTATAACGGTGCTGAAGGTCTCCCGATCCGAGTAGAGATTGTTGCACAACATGATGATGTCATTATCACGCGCAACACCTATGGGGCATTATGTTTAAATACACCTGATGTGTTATTTGAAGGCGTTTGGCCTGTCAAGGATGAACGCTTAGCACAACGAGAAAGTTGGGTGCGTCACTACGAGCAGCATGCTAGACATTACGCTTCATGTAGATTTATACAACAATTCGGTAGTCAAACGATTCATGAGAAAGCAAAACGAGTACAATCGCTGCATGACGAATACTGTAAATCTAGCACTCAACTCGATATTGCATAGTACAAAACCTCATTATGGCAAAGAAAATACCGAAGTATCCACTCTCTCAGCATTATCCAGCACTGACTAGTATTGCTTTAACAGTGATGCTCGGTATCGTCAGTTATTTTGGATTGTTCTATCAACAAAAAGCCGTAGCACAAGATTATTCAATCCGTGGATTTGATGTGTCACATCATCAAGGTAAGATTAACTGGAAAAAGATCTCTCCGATGCAATACCAATTCGTGTATCTCAAAGCCACCGAAGGTGGCGATTTCAAAGATCAAAATTTTCAGCAGAATTGGCTCAAAGCACGTGAAAGAGGTTTACATGTCGGTGCGTATCATTTCTACCGTCTCTGCCGTGATGGCACCGTTCAGGCTGAAAATTTTATCGCTACTGTGCCAAAGAAAGCAGATGCCTTACCACCTGTGATTGATCTTGAATATGACAGTAATTGCATTAATACCTATACCAAAGAGCAGTTACTCAAAGAAATTCAGATCATGAATGATCAACTCCATAAACATTATGGCAAACAACCTATTTTTTATATTTCCAAGACTTTTTACCACATTGTCTTGATGGGTAATTTTAGCGATACCCCATTATGGGTGAGGGATTATGAGGGTAAACCTGAATTAAAAGATGGACGGCAATGGCTCTTTTGGCAACATAGCCAAAGTGGAAAGATAGATGGAATTCCCAAACCTGTTGATCTGAATGTATACGCTGAGTCTCCCAAACAGTGGCGAGCCTTTTTAAAAGAGCAAGGCATTCAGGATGGCAAATGAGCTACGCAAGATCATCCATATTGACATGGATGCTTTCTATGCCTCTGTTGAGTTGAGGGAACGTCCCGAGCTCAGGGATTTGCCTGTAGTGGTGGCCTTTCATCATACCCGTGGTGTGGTTGCTGCCGCCTCCTACCCTGCCCGCGTCTTTGGCCTGCGTTCTGCCATGTCGATGGGGCAGGCACGAAAACTTTGTCCACAGGTGATTGTGCTTGAACCGAACTTTGAGAAATACCGAGAGGTGTCTGCACAAATTCACCATATTTTTCAGCAATATACCCCACTGATTGAACCGCTGTCACTGGATGAGGCCTATCTGGATGTGACTGAGAACCTAAAAAACATCCCCAGCGCTACCGAGGTTGCGACACAGATCCGTGCCGATATTCTGGCAGCCACTGGACTGACCGCTTCCGCAGGCGTTGCCCCGAATAAGTTTCTGGCAAAAATTGCATCGGACTGGAACAAGCCTAATGGCCTGTTTGTGATCAAGCCCTCACAGGTACTCAGCTTCATTCAGGATTTGCCCGTCAGTAAAATTCACGGTGTTGGCAAGGTGACCCAGCACAAGCTGCATCAGCTTAATCTGCACACTCTGGGTCAACTGCAACAAATTGAAGAGCATGTGCTGATCCACCATTTTGGCAAATACGGAAAACAACTGTATTTATATGCACAAGGGATTGATCATCGCCCTGTAAAAGCGGAACGGGAACGCCAACAAATATCAAAAGAGACCACTTTTGATGATGATTATACCCTTGAACAATGCCACCACACTTGGCAGCCGTTGACTCAACAGGTCTGGCGTAGCCTGAATAAAAAGCAACTGTTGGCCCGTGGTGTCAACATCAAGTTAAAACTAAAGAATTTTCAGGTTTTACAGCACAGTAAAAGCTTTAAACAGCCCCTGCAATCACAGCAGGACCTATGGCAGGTGGTGTTGCAGTTGCTGAATGAAATGCATATTGAACCTAGTTTGCAGTTCCGTCTGGTTGGCGTGGGTGTTTATCAATTACAGCAAGCCCAGCAGGAATCCCAGCTTTGCTTGTGGTAGTGGCGTTTTTTTATTCAAAAACACAGTTTCTGTTTAAATTTATGTTTGCTTTTTATGCGCTTTTCAGTACTCTAGGCAGCGCAAGCATATTATCCATGTGATTTGCTGATGCTAAAGAAATCCTCACTTTTAGCATATGCTCCTGTGGTTGGCGTGACGATCAAATCCGCATATTACAGGGCACTTCTGGTGTCCTTTCTCAATTTTTTTCCCTCTGTAAAATTTTCAGGATTACGCTTTTCTCCCTGCCGAGTTCAGCTAAACTGTATCCATATAATTAGAAAATATTGATTACTGATCATTATGAATCAAAAAAAAATTCTATGCGTGGAAGATGAAGCCGCCATTGTTTTACCTTTACGCTATGCACTGGAACGTGAGGGATGGCAGGTTAGTTGGACCAATACGGGGACTCAGGCACTGCAACTGCTTTCACAGCAGGGTTTTGATTTTATTATTCTGAATGTGGGCCTACCTGATATCAATGGCTTTGAGGTGTGCAAGCAACTGCGTCAGAAATATCAAACGCCGTTATTGTTCTTGACTGCGTGTGATGATGAGATTGACCGTGTGGTCGGTCTGGAAATTGGCGCGGATGACTATTGCAACAAGCCCTTTAGCGCGCGTGAAATTGTGGCAAGGATTAAAGCCTTTTATTTTTCCGGCAACGCAGGCTGGTTTGCATGGAAAGCTTTGCTGCCTGATGTATACAAAATTACACTGTGGCTAGGGGCCATGCAGTACAATCAGCCTATGTTTTTTTCATTAGGTTACCATTATGTCTGTGCAACGACTTCATGTCACCTCACGTTATTGCGAAGTCGCAATTTCAGGAAATCTAGTTCATTTGGCAGGTCAACTGGCAGATGATACCAGTGTCGATGTTACTGCACAGACACAACAAACTTTAGATAATATCGATCGTTTACTCGCAGAAGCAGGTACAGACAAAACGCATATTTTATCCGTCCTTATTTTTCTAAAAGACATTGAACAAGATTATGCAGCAATGAATGCGGTTTGGGATGCATGGATTGCTGAAGGTCATCCTCCAGCACGTACCTGCGTAGAATCTAAACTGTATACACCAGATGTTTTGGTTGAAATGACCGTGACAGCAGTACGTCCATAATCAATTAAGATGATTTTGCTGCTAGAACATTATATTTCATAACTCGTTCCGTTTGCGGCATTGTGGTTGCTGTGATTGAAACAGGCATGATCGGTTCAAGTAGATCAGGAACTAAGTTCTCACGTAACTCTTGCTCCGTTGGAATACTGCTATAGCGCAATACTCGATAACCGGCTAATTCTAATAAGCTGTCTTGATAATGCTTTTGATGCAGACGATTCACATATGACTCGTCTGCAATCTCAATAATTGCAAGCACTTGATGTTGCTGATCAAGTACGACAAAATCAGCAACTAAACCTTGATACTTACGACGCGTATGTGCAAATTTTGTCGTTAATAGCGCATCAAAAGAAACATGCGCCAAAATCGTATGACGAGGTAATACAGCTTGTAAACGCATCAAGGTAATTTGCTCAGAAATATTGAGAATACCACGGCGTTTTAATGGACTATCTTGACGCCGATTAGGATGTAGACGTCGAAACACAAGTGCTGTAATCAACAGCAATCCAACTATTGTTATGAAATAATACATTTCTAACCAATCCCTTTAGATTTTTTATAATCATTTTGGCTTTGAGCCATTTTTTTAATCAGCAACAACGATAGTTAAAGTCATTTTAGCAGTGTAACTTAAATTTTTTTAATCGTGTTTCACTCGTCGACCAAAGTCGTAAAAGCATCCTGCATCTATATTTATAATCATCAGTAGGCAAATATTCAAGCGGATATTGTCAGTATATGTTTCGATAAATTGTACTTTTATAACTAGATTGTGACTACCCTACCATTTATGTATAAAAAAGAAGGCATCATGACTGATGCCTTCTTTTTATTGATTTAACGCTTTGGTTTCACTTTAGGTTTTGATTTTCCTGAGAATGGTTTTTTGTCACCCGTTTCACGTGGCGGTAAACCAGTATGTTGCGTTAAGATCTGCCCTTTTTGTGGACGTTTCTGACCTGATTGTGGCTGAGATTGCGCTTGACCACGCTTCGCTGAATCACCTGCAACAGTTGAGTTCTTTTTACGTGCAGATTTATATTCACCTTCAGCCGTACCTTGTGGCTGATAGGTTGGGATCAGATGCTGCTTAGAATTACCAATTAAATCCGAACGCCCCATCTCTTTCAGTGCTTCACGTAACAAAGGCCAGTTATTTGGATCATGATAACGCAAGAATGCTTTATGCAGACGACGACGCTTTTCACCTTTCACAATATCGACATTTTCAGTATAACGTGCCACTTTAGACAACGGATTTTTGCCTGTGTAGTACATCGTGGTCGCAGTGGCCATTGGTGATGGGTAGAAGGTTTGTACCTGATCAGCACGGAAACCATTTTTCTTCAACCAAATCGCCAAGTTCATCATGTCATAATCGGTGGTACCTGGATGCGCTGCAATGAAGTATGGAATGAGATATTGTTCCTTACCTGCTTCCTTACTGAAACGCTCAAACATTTGCTTAAAGCGATCATAGGTTCCAATTCCAGGTTTCATCATCTTGGAGAGTGGCCCCTGCTCAGTATGCTCAGGTGCAATTTTTAAATAGCCACCTACATGATGCTGTACCAATTCTTTCACATATTCAGGGTTCAATACCGCAAGGTCATAACGTAGACCAGAACCAATCAAAATCTTCTTCACACCTTTGATTTCACGCGCTTTACGATAAAGCTGAACAAGAGGTGCATGATCGGTATGTAGGTTTTGACAAACCCCTGGATAAACACAAGATGGCTTACGACAATTTTTTTCAATTTCAGGGTCGTTACAATGCAAACGGTACATGTTAGCCGTTGGACCACCTAAGTCTGAAATGATGCCTGTAAATTGAGGTGCAGTATCACGGATCTTTTCAATTTCACGTAAAATTGAATCTTCAGAACGGTTTTGAATAATACGACCTTCATGTTCAGTAATTGAACAGAAGGTACATCCACCAAAACAACCACGCATGATATTGACCGAGAATTTGATCATATCAAAGGCTGGGAAACGTGCATTTCCATAAGAAGGATGCGGTAAACGTGCATAGGGTAAATCAAACACATAATCCATTTCCTCAGTGGTCAGAGGAATTGGTGGTGGGTTGATCCAGACGTCCCGCTCACCATGACGCTGCACTAAGGCACGTGCATTACCCGGATTGGTTTCAAGATGCAAAATACGGTTGGCATGGGCATACAACACATGATCATCAGCAACGGCTTCAAAAGACGGTAAACGAATCACCGCCAATTCACGTGGAGGTAATTTATGTTTAATCGCTTTTGATGGCACAGGCTTTAACTGCACAATCTGTGTATCTGGATCGAGCTGGTCGCCTTCACGCACGATTGGATTGGCAACGATTTCTTTTTGGAAATTTTGATACTGCGCTAATGAGTTACCTTTTTCTTTTTCAACTTCACAGCCATCAATATCTTCAGTCATGACATAAGGATTAATAATTGGATCGACACGTCCAATGGTATCCACGTCATTACTGGCAATTTCAACGAATTTGGCTTTAGATGCTTTATTATGCTTATTAATAATAAATGCTGTACCACGAACATCTGTAATTTCGTGGATTTTCTCACCTTTGGCTAAACGATGCATCACATCGATAATCGCACGCTCACCATTACCATACATCAATAGATCCGCTTTTGAGTCCATCAAAATAGAGCGGCGAACTTTGTCAGACCAATAATCATAATGTGCAATACGACGCAAGCTACCTTCAATCCCACCAAGCAAGACAGGAACGTCAGGAAAAGCCTCACGGCAACGCTGACAATACACCGTGGCAGCACGATCTGGACGTTTATTCGGTTCATTATTTGGCGAATAAGCATCATCGGAACGAATTTTACGATCTGCCGTATAACGGTTGATCATTGAATCCATATTCCCCGCGGTCACACCCCATGCAATGGTTGGCTTGCCTAGAACACGGAAGCTCTCTGCGTTGGTCCAATCTGGTTGTGCAATGATTCCAACACGGAAGCCTTGTGCTTCAAGTACACGCCCAATCACACCTGATACAAAAGATGGATGGTCAATATAGGCATCACCACAAACCAAAATAAAGTCACACGCATCCCAGCCGAGTTGATCCATTTCTTCTCGTGACATCGGCAAAAATGGTGCGGGTTCAAAACACGACGCCCAATATTTGTCGTAATCAAACAACGCTTTTGGCGCGGTCTGCATAGTATAGGCAGTAGACATGGCTTGCGAATCTCGGCTAGCAAATGGAGGAGAGACATCTAAAGATGAAAGCCGATCATTTTAGCATGAATTCAATTCATTTTTATAGATCAAAAAACAAACAGAAGCATTTCCCCAAAAAAGTATTTGTAACTTATTGAGGAAATAGCATCATAAAATGTTGATAATTATACTTCTTCGTTCAAGAAGCCTTCTTTAATTTCAGAAGGTAAATCTTGATGCCACCACTTATAAATAGAAGCTTTAATTTCTTCATCTTCATCAGGATCATTCAATGGTTCATCATCTTCACGAATAAGCTCATCGCCATCAAATTTGAACCAAAACTCCCATGGATCATCATCACCACAGCCCCAAGCTTGTGCATGAATATCAGGTAATAAGCCTTTTAAAAATAATAAAATATTTTCAATGTTTTCATCGCCATTTGAGCCATGGGTAAAATCTAGGACAGCAAATCCATCAACATAGTGCAATGTCTCTGGCGCAAGATCATGTTCAATCGAATCAATCAAATCAACTAGCTCTTGAGTAATCTCATCCGCTTGCGGATTGATGAGTAAAGCTGTCTGAATGAACTTTTCTTCATCTCCGTGATGTGTGGTAAATAAGACCTCTAATTGTCCCATGATTGTTGAGTCAGGATGTTTATAATAAACTCGACTATGTAATTCCATCTTATCTCCCCCAATTTTAATATTATCTCTACACCCAAATAGGCGCTTGTTTAAATTACTAAATTTTCAGGACTTTTATCAAGTTTATGCGACTTTATTTGTCGTTTTAGTTTCGTTTTTCATTAAGTGTATCGCGAGCGCAAAACCAATCACTAAGACCACTCCGACACTCAAATTAATTCCAATCCAGCCAAACTGCTCCCAAACCAATCCACCGAAGCTGCCGAGCAAACTTGAACCAATGTAATAGCAGAATAAATACAGCGAGGATGCCACTGCACGATATTGAACTGCTTGTACTGAAACCCAACTACTTGCGGTCGAATGCGCTGCAAAAAATGAAAAAGCGAAGATAATCAAACCGATCAAAATTGACCATAATGATGGAAGGAGTGTAAACCACAAGCCAATCATCATCGTCATTAACATCATCGGCAGAACCTTATCACGCCCATATTTAAAGCCCCATTGTGCGGCTTTAGGCGAACTATAAATGCCTGCTAGATAAGCAATCGAAATCACACCAATCCATGCTTGTGATAAGTGAAATGGTGCTTCTAATAAATGATAGCTAATGTAGTTAAATACCGTCACTAAACAGCCCATTAAGATAAAACCTTGGGCAAATAAAATCCTTAATTTTGAATCTTTTAAGTTCTGTTCAAATGCATCCTTAAAACGAGAAAACCGAAAGGGATACGGTTTAAAGTGCTGAGATTTGGGCAATAAAAAATAAAATAAACAAGCGATAATCAGGTTTAGAAAACCAATAATATAAGTAGCAGATTGCCAAGAAATAAAATCAACTAAAACCCCCGCAATTAAACGCCCTCCCATTCCACCAATTGCCGTACCTGAAATATACAGCCCCATGGCAAAACCGATATCTTTTTGTGCGATCTCCTCCCCGATATAAGTCATTGCAACGGCTGCGACCCCACTCACAGCTAAGCCAATAAAAATACGAGTAGTCAGAAAAATTTCCCAAATCGGAAATGAAGCACTAATTAGCAATAATACGGAAACAAAAAATAAGGCAAACACCATAATCCTTTTGCGTCCATAACGATCAGATATAGCTAAATTCTAAAAAATATATCACACTAGGCTTTATGGGATATTCAACAGATTTTAAAGAAAAAGTCATAGAA
>NZ_JANHGP010000073.1:0-17319 GCF_024494585.1 Acinetobacter sp. 5862 | reverse complement strand
ATAGGCAGCTTAGAAAGCCCCAAATCAGAACAGCAATTGCGAGCATTGGTTCACTGCCGTATAGGCAGCTTAGAAAGTATGACTTTTGCTCAGGTGTTAAAGCAAAAGGTTCACTGCCGTATAGGCAGCTTAGAAAACTGAGAAGCTTTATAGAATCACTGACTTTGAGTTCACTGCCGTATAGGCAGCTTAGAAATCAATTGGTGGTGGTCCTAAACGCTACTTGACGTTCACTGCCGTATAGGCAGCTTAGAAAATGAAATATTTATCTTTAGTGAGTCTGAAAATGTTCACTGCCGTATAGGCAGCTTAGAAAGTCTAGACTTCGTTTGACGTATCAGGCTTGGTGTTCACTGCCGTATAGGCAGCTTAGAAATATTATCAATTTACAAACGGCTTTGTAACTCAGTTCACTGCCGTATAGGCAGCTTAGAAAATTCACTGTATGGATGGCTGAAAACGGATTTTGTTCACTGCCGTATAGGCAGCTTAGAAACAAAATGCCTTTAATGTAAATTTTTTGGATAAGTTCACTGCCGTATAGGCAGCTTAGAAATGTTCTATCAGGGGGGAGAGCAAAAATAATTTGTTCACTGCCGTATAGGCAGCTTAGAAATGTGAATTGTCCTTGTGCATTACTAGAAGCTGGTTCACTGCCGTATAGGCAGCTTAGAAAGACTAAGCCATCAGGCGAAGCTCCAAACATTTGTTCACTGCCGTATAGGCAGCTTAGAAAATTCGAGGAAAGCGGGCGAAATGCTGTTTGGTGTTCACTGCCGTATAGGCAGCTTAGAAAATGCCCATATCTGACCGATCTGCTCGTTTGTTGTTCACTGCCGTATAGGCAGCTTAGAAAGCTATTTCTAACAGTATCAAAATCCATTAATGGTTCACTGCCGTATAGGCAGCTTAGAAAAGTAGCGTCAATTTGAACTTGTAGCCCTAGTGGTTCACTGCCGTATAGGCAGCTTAGAAAAGCACCAACCTTCATCTTCGTCATACCTTTCAGTTCACTGCCGTATAGGCAGCTTAGAAATTGGTGTGGCACGTTCGTAGCCCACTGTCTACGTTCACTGCCGTATAGGCAGCTTAGAAATTGCAATCTTTAACCACCACTACGGACATGCCGTTCACTGCCGTATAGGCAGCTTAGAAATTATCTTCCTCAGACCAAATCATGTCTTGAGGCGTTCACTGCCGTATAGGCAGCTTAGAAATTGATCTCATTACCTTTGGAGTAACACTTTAGGTTCACTGCCGTATAGGCAGCTTAGAAATGAGCAAAAGTCATACGGTGGTTTTGCTGAAAGTTCACTGCCGTATAGGCAGCTTAGAAATTTCGGCGGCATGGTTTAAATTGATTTGTTTAGTTCACTGCCGTATAGGCAGCTTAGAAAACCCCAAATAAGTACGGCAATTGTCAACATAGGTTCACTGCCGTATAGGCAGCTTAGAAAATGCAAGCCTTCTGTTGAGGGTTTTCGTCTTTGTTCACTGCCGTATAGGCAGCTTAGAAAACAACCATTTCGCCTGTTTGAATATCACTTAAGTTCACTGCCGTATAGGCAGCTTAGAAATAATCAATGGCTTTCTAGTTTTTTCACCATTTGTTCACTGCCGTATAGGCAGCTTAGAAAATAAATAAAGCATAATTGCACAAATATTCTATGTTCACTGCCGTATAGGCAGCTTAGAAATCATCAAGTCCAATTGCGCAAAGCTTGTTTAGGTTCACTGCCGTATAGGCAGCTTAGAAAGAAAACAACTTTGCGCATAAGGTGGGCTTCGTGTTCACTGCCGTATAGGCAGCTTAGAAACATTCAGCTAGGATTTCGGTTTCAAGAAATTCGTTCACTGCCGTATAGGCAGCTTAGAAATGTCATTGAATCCCTGTCTATGTGCTCCTTTTGTTCACTGCCGTATAGGCAGCTTAGAAAAACCGCTTTCAACTAGAGCGGGATTTTGTCCGGTTCACTGCCGTATAGGCAGCTTAGAAAGAAGCCTGCTATTAGCTATCGAGGGGGTTCAAGTTCACTGCCGTATAGGCAGCTTAGAAAGATTGATTTCTGAAGCGATGACCGATCAAAGCGTTCACTGCCGTATAGGCAGCTTAGAAATGCCAGCATTGTTGACGTTTTACTTCTAAAACGTTCACTGCCGTATAGGCAGCTTAGAAATTTGCCATCAAATCTAAATCGGATTTGAAAGGGTTCACTGCCGTATAGGCAGCTTAGAAACTCCGTATCCGCTTTTGGTTCTTCAACCCAAAGTTCACTGCCGTATAGGCAGCTTAGAAATGAGTAAAAGAACGTGTTGGCGAATATGGCGCGTTCACTGCCGTATAGGCAGCTTAGAAAGCTAACAATCGCAACAAATGCGGATTTAATTTGTTCACTGCCGTATAGGCAGCTTAGAAAGTTATCCAGACGCGTTACTTTTAAATCATTCAGTTCACTGCCGTATAGGCAGCTTAGAAATAAACAAACAAGCTTGCCGCTCACTTTATCTTGTTCACTGCCGTATAGGCAGCTTAGAAAGCGGAAGTGAAACTCCAGTATCCGCACATCTTGTTCACTGCCGTATAGGCAGCTTAGAAATGTTGTGTGTGTTCCAATTCCAAGTAAAAGATGTTCACTGCCGTATAGGCAGCTTAGAAAATCCCAAAGCCGAATGCTTTTGATGTAAATAGGTTCACTGCCGTATAGGCAGCTTAGAAATACTGCCTGAGCGCCTTTTGCTAGATAATTTTGTTCACTGCCGTATAGGCAGCTTAGAAAGTTCATCGGCAGATTAAAAAATAATTAAGAATGTTCACTGCCGTATAGGCAGCTTAGAAACAGCATTCTTAACTGTCTCCGCACCACCATAAGTTCACTGCCGTATAGGCAGCTTAGAAAATAAATGGCGCATATTAGCCACATTCACAATGTGTTCACTGCCGTATAGGCAGCTTAGAAAAGTCACAGGATAAAATCTCTTTGGAAAGCTATGTTCACTGCCGTATAGGCAGCTTAGAAAAGGTCGAATCGGTATAGTAGGTGTGCGAAAGCGTTCACTGCCGTATAGGCAGCTTAGAAAACCCAAGCACACCAACTTACCGCTTGCCTTATGTTCACTGCCGTATAGGCAGCTTAGAAAAATGATGGGCAAAATATCCTTTTCTAAAGAAAGTTCACTGCCGTATAGGCAGCTTAGAAAAATGTCTGATCAGGTCTATAACATTCTAAAAAGTTCACTGCCGTATAGGCAGCTTAGAAAATTACTTGCGCTCGATCAATTTCAACCTCAAGGTTCACTGCCGTATAGGCAGCTTAGAAAAATGGCGGAGGTCTTTGCGTATGCGTGCCTTGGTTCACTGCCGTATAGGCAGCTTAGAAAGTTCATCGGCAGATTAAAAATAATTATAAATAGTTCACTGCCGTATAGGCAGCTTAGAAAACCTTTAACTTATGAGTTTTGTCTTTAATTTTGTTCACTGCCGTATAGGCAGCTTAGAAAAAAATAGAAAATTCATTGGTGCTGTAATGCGCGTTCACTGCCGTATAGGCAGCTTAGAAAATCTCGAAACGTCACCATCATTCCCGATGGTAGTTCACTGCCGTATAGGCAGCTTAGAAAGTTATGGCCACAATAAAACTGACAGATGCAAAGTTCACTGCCGTATAGGCAGCTTAGAAATTGGGGACTAATCCAGTCTCAAGACCAATTAAGTTCACTGCCGTATAGGCAGCTTAGAAAAGTAAGGAGGTATTTCATCAGACTCATCAAGAGTTCACTGCCGTATAGGCAGCTTAGAAAAACCGTTTATGCCAGTTGTTCCGCTACCTGTCGTTCACTGCTGTATAGGCAGCTTAGAAACCGCAATCGGCTTTGGTGCAGAAACCTATGCAGTTCACTGCCGTATAGGCAGCTTAGAAATGCTTGAGTCACTGTTGCTGTATCCGTTGGATGTTCACTGCCGTATAGGCAGCTTAGAAAACACTTTTACACCAGTTGGGCGCACCTCAATATGTTCACTGCCGTATAGGCAGCTTAGAAAGAGACAAAAATTACATTGATCAGTTGCGTATGGTTCACTGCCGTATAGGCAGCTTAGAAAACTGAATAAAGAAGAACGCGCTCAGGTACGCAGTTCACTGCCGTATAGGCAGCTTAGAAAATGTGTCTTTATCAAAGCTTTCTGAATCACAACGTTCACTGCCGTATAGGCAGCTTAGAAAACGGAGCGCTTAGATGCGCTCTCTTAGTTCTTGTTCACTGCCGTATAGGCAGCTTAGAAAATGGTACTGGTGAAGTGACCGCTATCCAAAATGTTCACTGCCGTATAGGCAGCTTAGAAATTGCTACGCTCAGCAAATAACTTTGCGTAATATGTTCACTGCCGTATAGGCAGCTTAGAAAGAATCCATAAGCTGACGCATGTTGCGTATTCAGTTCACTGCCGTATAGGCAGCTTAGAAAGTTTGTAGGGGGCGCAAATATGATTGATAAAGGTTCACTGCCGTATAGGCAGCTTAGAAAGGTCATATCTTCAACGATACCTACTTTGGCATGTTCACTGCCGTATAGGCAGCTTAGAAACGTATCTAAGAAGTTGGCTAAAGCTTGTAATTGTTCACTGCCGTATAGGCAGCTTAGAAAATAGGAAGGGTATGAGGTTCATTATTCTTTGGGTTCACTGCCGTATAGGCAGCTTAGAAATTTTGGACTTCAGGCGCATTCACTTCTGACAAGTTCACTGCCGTATAGGCAGCTTAGAAAATAGAGGCTGCTATCAATTTTGATTCTGAGGAGTTCACTGCCGTATAGGCAGCTTAGAAAAAGCGCCGTCAGAGTTGGGCAATGTAACAACTGTTCACTGCCGTATAGGCAGCTTAGAAAACCAGCAGAACCAAAACCAGCAGCACCGCCACGTTCACTGCCGTATAGGCAGCTTAGAAAACATATCAAGCAACGCATCACTTTAGACGAGAGTTCACTGCCGTATAGGCAGCTTAGAAAATCAATGTCCATGATGTATGGAACTGTGAACTGTTCACTGCCGTATAGGCAGCTTAGAAAGAAAGGAACGTCAAGCAGCTAGACAAAGAGCTGTTCACTGCCGTATAGGCAGCTTAGAAAATTACACGTTCAATCAAATCAATGATTTCTTGGTTCACTGCCGTATAGGCAGCTTAGAAAAAATTGGCAATCAGCTTTGGAAACTAAGAGCTGTTCACTGCCGTATAGGCAGCTTAGAAAATTAACGGTAAGAATTAGTACTAAAAGAAGCTGTTCACTGCCGTATAGGCAGCTTAGAAAATGAGCTGCTTCGCATACCACACGATTAAAACGTTCACTGCCGTATAGGCAGCTTAGAAACGAAAGTGACAGAAGCAATCGCAGGCACTGGTGTTCACTGCCGTATAGGCAGCTTAGAAATATTGAATCCTTCTTTCGGCTTGCCATGAGCTGTTCACTGCCGTATAGGCAGCTTAGAAAGTAAACATGTTGTCATGTATACGTAAATAAAAGTTCACTGCCGTATAGGCAGCTTAGAAAAAGCTGACGTGCTTTTAAGATGATGTTGCGACGTTCACTGCCGTATAGGCAGCTTAGAAAACAGTTTCGCGCTAGTGGCGTTTTTATTTGGTGTTCACTGCCGTATAGGCAGCTTAGAAAACTAGGAGATGATGCAGCAATTGAATTATACAGTTCACTGCCGTATAGGCAGCTTAGAAATAATGTCTGTTTTGTCTTTGTTCTTAAACGCAGTTCACTGCCGTATAGGCAGCTTAGAAATAATTAATACCCGAAAATTCGCTAAACGGCTTGTTCACTGCCGTATAGGCAGCTTAGAAATTGCTTAATAGAATTAAAGTTTCATGTGTTTCGTTCACTGCCGTATAGGCAGCTTAGAAAACGCCACTTTAGTTCAACTCCATCGTAATCATGTTCACTGCCGTATAGGCAGCTTAGAAAGTTTAGTAACTTTTCGGGCATTAATTACCGAAGTTCACTGCCGTATAGGCAGCTTAGAAAAAAGATGCTCGGATTATGGACAGTATTTGCTCGTTCACTGCCGTATAGGCAGCTTAGAAAGAATCAACATTGACTTTCGGCATGTTTAGATAGTTCACTGCCGTATAGGCAGCTTAGAAAGTTTATCCGCTGTTTCTAGCGACATTCAGGTCGTTCACTGCCGTATAGGCAGCTTAGAAAGCGTGGGGCATGGCGATCTGTGACTATCACTAGTTCACTGCCGTATAGGCAGCTTAGAAAAGTTACGGAAGCAAAACGAGCATTAATGAATGGTTCACTGCCGTATAGGCAGCTTAGAAATTGAAACTCTTTAGCGGTTACACCTACCTTTGGTTCACTGCCGTATAGGCAGCTTAGAAATTTTCCATTGATAATGCTCGACTACCATGTCGGTTCACTGCCGTATAGGCAGCTTAGAAAAAACTGGTGAAGAAACTCAGACTACTGAGCAAGTTCACTGCCGTATAGGCAGCTTAGAAATCGTGACGTGTGCAAGCGTGATAATGGTGTAGAGTTCACTGCCGTATAGGCAGCTTAGAAAACAACAATAAAATGCGCTTTCCCCACAGCATTGTTCACTGCCGTATAGGCAGCTTAGAAATTTGGTTCAAGGTGAGAGACTTGGGCGTGTAATGTTCACTGCCGTATAGGCAGCTTAGAAAGTATTAAGGATCTTACGATTGGCTTTCTTACGGTTCACTGCCGTATAGGCAGCTTAGAAAAACAAAACAAACATCATCGCAATCAACTAGCAGTTCACTGCCGTATAGGCAGCTTAGAAAATTCGGCTTGACTGACCAATCGAACTCATAGCGTTCACTGCCGTATAGGCAGCTTAGAAACATAAAGTCAATCATTTCCCACCACTTACTGCGTTCACTGCCGTATAGGCAGCTTAGAAATGATGTCGGTACGCCAATTCTGTTGTTATGGGGTTCACTGCCGTATAGGCAGCTTAGAAACAGTAACCAAAGTCATTGTTAGTTCTTCATCTGTTCACTGCCGTATAGGCAGCTTAGAAATATTTGATGCTCACACAGGAAATGACAAATTTGTTCACTGCCGTATAGGCAGCTTAGAAAATTTTGCGTAGTTCACCAGTGGTCACGCCTAAGTTCACTGCCGTATAGGCAGCTTAGAAAACTTGTTCCACTTCCAGTACCCACCCAATTATGTTCACTGCCGTATAGGCAGCTTAGAAAAGTCTACATCACCGCTCCTTTTCAGCTTGAAGGTTCACTGCCGTATAGGCAGCTTAGAAATGTCTCCAACGGTCATGTTCATTCGCTGTGCGGTTCACTGCCGTATAGGCAGCTTAGAAATTTCGATATAACATTTCATAATTCTCAATCAGGTTCACTGCCGTATAGGCAGCTTAGAAATAAAAAATACCAACAGCAGATAAACAAAAACGGTTCACTGCCGTATAGGCAGCTTAGAAATGATCCACGAAATCAGGCTTTTTCTTTTTTAAGTTCACTGCCGTATAGGCAGCTTAGAAATGGTGCAACAATATCTTGCAGCTCGTCAAAGAGTTCACTGCCGTATAGGCAGCTTAGAAAACACCAATCTCTTGCCACTTTAACCCCTTATCCGTTCACTGCCGTATAGGCAGCTTAGAAAAGAATTACCTTGGATTGCCGAAGCACGAAAACGTTCACTGCCGTATAGGCAGCTTAGAAAAAGTGCTAAAGATACGTCAATTAATCGTCTAAGTTCACTGCCGTATAGGCAGCTTAGAAATGACTTTAAAACGGTGGAAACAATATGAATCTGTTCACTGCCGTATAGGCAGCTTAGAAATCATAATCGCTTGCTGCTTGGGCAAAATCAGGGGTTCACTGCCGTATAGGCAGCTTAGAAAAAAGATGCTCGGATTATGGACAGTATTTGCTCGTTCACTGCCGTATAGGCAGCTTAGAAAGAATCAACATTGACTTTCGGCATGTTTAGATAGTTCACTGCCGTATAGGCAGCTTAGAAAGTTTATCCGCTGTTTCTAGCGACATTCAGGTCGTTCACTGCCGTATAGGCAGCTTAGAAAGCGTGGGGCATGGCGATCTGTGACTATCACTAGTTCACTGCCGTATAGGCAGCTTAGAAAAGTTACGGAAGCAAAACGAGCATTAATGAATGGTTCACTGCCGTATAGGCAGCTTAGAAATTGAAACTCTTTAGCGGTTACACCTACCTTTGGTTCACTGCCGTATAGGCAGCTTAGAAATTTTCCATTGATAATGCTCGACTACCATGTCGGTTCACTGCCGTATAGGCAGCTTAGAAAAAACTGGTGAAGAAACTCAGACTACTGAGCAAGTTCACTGCCGTATAGGCAGCTTAGAAATCGTGACGTGTGCAAGCGTGATAATGGTGTAGAGTTCACTGCCGTATAGGCAGCTTAGAAAACAACAATAAAATGCGCTTTCCCCACAGCATTGTTCACTGCCGTATAGGCAGCTTAGAAATTTGGTTCAAGGTGAGAGACTTGGGCGTGTAATGTTCACTGCCGTATAGGCAGCTTAGAAAGTATTAAGGATCTTACGATTGGCTTTCTTACGGTTCACTGCCGTATAGGCAGCTTAGAAATGATGATATTAAGCGTGGTTTGGATCGTATGAGTTCACTGCCGTATAGGCAGCTTAGAAAGACCCGAAACACGAATGACCAATGCTGAAGCTGTTCACTGCCGTATAGGCAGCTTAGAAACAAGCGGTTCCAGATGGGTTTGTAGTTGTGGCTGTTCACTGCCGTATAGGCAGCTTAGAAATTGCAAAACTTGCACGAGTAACACAGTCCACTGTTCACTGCCGTATAGGCAGCTTAGAAAATGCATCCTTGTGATATGAGTTCACGCTGCCAGTTCACTGCCGTATAGGCAGCTTAGAAATGGTTGGAAAGGTCGTCGGGTTATATCGGAAAGTTCACTGCCGTATAGGCAGCTTAGAAATAACGTTGAAGATCGACAACTTCTCAGAAATGGTTCACTGCCGTATAGGCAGCTTAGAAAGATTATTGGCCAGACCCATTCGACAACAAAGAGTTCACTGCCGTATAGGCAGCTTAGAAACACGTGGTTTGTTCCAAACAGCTTGATAAGCCGTTCACTGCCGTATAGGCAGCTTAGAAAATTAATTGCAATGTTTAACGGTGTGGCTTTGAGTTCACTGCCGTATAGGCAGCTTAGAAAATTCTGCGCGAGCTTCGTTTTCATCCCCTGACAGTTCACTGCCGTATAGGCAGCTTAGAAATTAGATTACGATATTGACCAGATCGGCAACTGAGTTCACTGCCGTATAGGCAGCTTAGAAAATACACATTGATAACCAATAATACGTGGCTGTGTTCACTGCCGTATAGGCAGCTTAGAAAAAGCTGGGCGAATGATGCTGTAAAAAGCAGTGGTTCACTGCCGTATAGGCAGCTTAGAAAGTGAACGAAATGCTTAAAGCATTAACTGATGTGTTCACTGCCGTATAGGCAGCTTAGAAAGCTGGTACGATGCAGCCAAAATTACTGTAATTTGTTCACTGCCGTATAGGCAGCTTAGAAAAGGTGAAAGTACTAATGGATTAAGCCGTTTCAGTTCACTGCCGTATAGGCAGCTTAGAAAACCACTGGTGCTGCTGTCTATATCAATGGCGAGTTCACTGCCGTATAGGCAGCTTAGAAAGCATTTATCAAGATCCGGAAAACGAAAATAAATGTTCACTGCCGTATAGGCAGCTTAGAAAAAATACCAAATACGCACGACCATATAAACGAGGTTCACTGCCGTATAGGCAGCTTAGAAATTTATTTTTGAGCGTGGTTTAAGTTTATCTAAGTTCACTGCCGTATAGGCAGCTTAGAAATGCACCTGTTTACACCTTTGCAAACACCAATGGTTCACTGCCGTATAGGCAGCTTAGAAATGAAACAATCCAAAGCTATCAGGGTGTGGATGGTTCACTGCCGTATAGGCAGCTTAGAAATCTTAATAGGTACTTGCAAGGGGCTTCTAAGGGTTCACTGCCGTATAGGCAGCTTAGAAAAGATGAAATCCTTGCAGACATTAATGACATCTGTTCACTGCCGTATAGGCAGCTTAGAAAGCTTACGAGATGGTTTGATATTCGCATGGAATGTTCACTGCCGTATAGGCAGCTTAGAAAGCTAAATTCGCAATTGGAATTGCCTCAGGTTTAGTTCACTGCCGTATAGGCAGCTTAGAAAACTATGGCAGCTAGATGTAAAAACCCGTTCTGGTTCACTGCCGTATAGGCAGCTTAGAAATGGTCGAATTGGAATCGTTGGTGTGCGAAAGCGTTCACTGCCGTATAGGCAGCTTAGAAATGATAGTCCACTATTTGTTGATATTTCCCCAATGTTCACTGCCGTATAGGCAGCTTAGAAAATTTGAGTAATGCATTGGCAGCTCAAAAGGAGGTTCACTGCCGTATAGGCAGCTTAGAAAGCCCCGCTACTTACTGGCTCTGCCATTTTTACGTTCACTGCCGTATAGGCAGCTTAGAAATTAAGCCGCTAATTCAGCAAGCCCATAAAACTGTTCACTGCCGTATAGGCAGCTTAGAAAGCTTTAATTTCTGCGATAACTTGAGACATTGAGTTCACTGCCGTATAGGCAGCTTAGAAACCCTCCTAAACCTGAACATTTGATGACTAAGTCGTTCACTGCCGTATAGGCAGCTTAGAAAGACATTGAAAAGATTCGGGATTTTGCGCACCCGTTCACTGCCGTATAGGCAGCTTAGAAAATGATATGCCTGCAAATCGTATTGCCGAGCAAGTTCACTGCCGTATAGGCAGCTTAGAAACTCGTAGCACTGGCGCACAGCGTGAATCATGCGTTCACTGCCGTATAGGCAGCTTAGAAAATAAACACTAATAAAGCAAAACCCCACTGGCTGTTCACTGCCGTATAGGCAGCTTAGAAAATGTTGGTGATGCTTTGCATTACCAATTAGTTGTTCACTGCCGTATAGGCAGCTTAGAAAACCAAGTTTGACTTTGTTAAACTCCAAGCCTTGTTCACTGCCGTATAGGCAGCTTAGAAACTCCTTGAAATCTGGGAGCATACTATCACCGAGTTCACTGCCGTATAGGCAGCTTAGAAATTGTCCGCTTTTTGGCGACCTTGAACAGTGATGTTCACTGCCGTATAGGCAGCTTAGAAAAGTGGGGTAGAGCTATCCCAACCAACAACACGGTTCACTGCCGTATAGGCAGCTTAGAAATCAAACCAAAAACAATCACTCTAAATGGCATTGTTCACTGCCGTATAGGCAGCTTAGAAAAGTGGCATTGGTTAAACAACGTGGCGAGGATGGTTCACTGCCGTATAGGCAGCTTAGAAAGAACCACCGTACAGGCTCACAGTGACGCTACAGTTCACTGCCGTATAGGCAGCTTAGAAATAACCCTCAACAAGTACCGTCAAGAGGGACTAGTTCACTGCCGTATAGGCAGCTTAGAAAACCAACAGCACCGCCAACCAAAGCATTTTGTGGTTCACTGCCGTATAGGCAGCTTAGAAAGACGGCAGAATTTACAAAAACATCGATCTGCTGTTCACTGCCGTATAGGCAGCTTAGAAACCCTAAAAATCCTTTTGGTTTTGAAGGAAGGTGTTCACTGCCGTATAGGCAGCTTAGAAAATACAAATATCAGCCAACCGCTTTGGCAAAGCGTTCACTGCCGTATAGGCAGCTTAGAAATTCCTTGAAATCTGGGAGCATACTATCACCAAGTTCACTGCCGTATAGGCAGCTTAGAAACAATGCTGTTTCTGTTGCTTTTGGTACCAGTGGTTCACTGCCGTATAGGCAGCTTAGAAATCTATGCTCTGGAAGAACATAGAAAATATCCAGTTCACTGCCGTATAGGCAGCTTAGAAAACTAGGTAACTCATCTTCTGAGTTAAGAATTGGTTCACTGCCGTATAGGCAGCTTAGAAAATTGTTTGGTGATGCGAAAAGATGGTGCAGCAGTTCACTGCCGTATAGGCAGCTTAGAAAATATAAACTCACCATCTTTATGGAAGCCTGCAGTTCACTGCCGTATAGGCAGCTTAGAAATGTACAATGTTATGCGTCGGGTGGCAATCTCTGTTCACTGCCGTATAGGCAGCTTAGAAAATTTTGATTTTGTTTATCAACTAAATATAAGTGTTCACTGCCGTATAGGCAGCTTAGAAAAGTAATAGCGATGTTTATGCTTTCACCAGATAGTTCACTGCCGTATAGGCAGCTTAGAAAAAGCGAACCTGAACCACAAGACACCAAAACATGTTCACTGCCGTATAGGCAGCTTAGAAAACCAAGAAAGGCTACTGCATCCATGTATTTGCGTTCACTGCCGTATAGGCAGCTTAGAAAAGTATTTAGCGAAATCTGCAACTTCACGAACCGTTCACTGCCGTATAGGCAGCTTAGAAAACCCTCAACATTAACCCACGAAGCATCACCGAGTTCACTGCCGTATAGGCAGCTTAGAAATGATTACAAGCTCCCTTCTGCATTAGATCGGTGTTCACTGCCGTATAGGCAGCTTAGAAATAATATATCTCTGTTTAATTCTGAGCCTGTACGTTCACTGCCGTATAGGCAGCTTAGAAATGATAAGCGCTTACCATTCTTGTCAGCAAAAAGTTCACTGCCGTATAGGCAGCTTAGAAATTTTGTGGGATTGCTCTCAGGTGCAAAAGCAAGTTCACTGCCGTATAGGCAGCTTAGAAAAACAACAAGGCATGGAAATGCGGATGTGCCATGTTCACTGCCGTATAGGCAGCTTAGAAATGTTTCAATATCAGCCTTTGCGGTCGATGTACGTTCACTGCCGTATAGGCAGCTTAGAAATGCTTTTTGTTTTGCTAATGCTGCAAGTACACGTTCACTGCCGTATAGGCAGCTTAGAAAATGCACTATCCGACTCTGATTGACTGCCTGTTGTTCACTGCCGTATAGGCAGCTTAGAAATAATGGTGGCGATATTATCGTAACTTGGGATAGTTCACTGCCATACAGGCAGCTTAGAAAAAAACCTTCTCTCCCTGATTACAGCTCCCATCGTTCACTGCCATACAGGCAGCTTAGAAACTGTAACCGTTGTTCCGTTATCCAATTTACTTGTTCACTGCCATACAGGCAGCTTAGAAATGATTTTCTTGCTCAAAATCATCAGATTCAAAGTTCACTGCCATACAGGCAGCTTAGAAAATGCTGAATAATACGTTTCTACTGGTGTATAGGTTCACTGCCATACAGGCAGCTTAGAAATGATACTATTCCACCTGATAACACACCAACAAGTTCACTGCCATATAGGCAGCTTAGAAAGCCTTTTTTGCTAATGCTGATTGAGACATGCCGTCCACTGCCGTATAGGCAGCTTAGAAGTATTATTTTCAGTTATACTTATGCAAGCGAGATATTCTGTAAGTAATTCTTGTAATAAAAGCCAATTATTTCAGTGAGATAATTGGCTTAAGTGAGAGTTGCGATTATCCGCTAATTCGTCGGTCATCCCAATAACACGGCACTACAATCAAATGGTTCTCATGTAACCGAGACCATAATCTTACACCTAAATCCCGCTGCATATTTTGGACTGTGAAATTGGAAATCAGCAGGGTAGATTTCATATTGTCATAACGGCTATATAGAACCTTATGTACCATCTCTAGGCGTTTTTCATGCCGGTCATGCAGGCCATATTCATCAATCACCAATAAATCAAAACTGGAGAAATGGTCGATGACTTCTTTCTCAGAGCGCGAAGCATCTGACCAGGTATCCATCATTTTTTGAGCAATTTCTGCACTGGTATAGTAGCGTGCAGATTTTGTACTGTTATGCAGAATGTTGCGAATAATTGATGCACTCAGATGGGTTTTACCTGTACCTGGTGTACCAATCATCAACATGTTCGGGTTGTGGTCAGAAATAATTTGTTGTGCAAAGGCCTGACATAGTTTGATGGCATTGTCTTGTGCAGGGCATGCAACTACATAATTCTTGAAGCCACGATCCAGGTAGCGTTTATTGAGCCCTGAATTTTTAATTTTCTGTTGTAGCAATCGCTGTTGCAGTTCATTCTCATAGGCTGCATGTGAGTGATGAACAGTTTCTTTGGCACACAATTTACAGAGCCTGTGACCAGCAATTTCCATCAGGGGTATATGATGGGTAGCGCAAAGTGTTTCCGTTGTTTCTGCGCGAAACTGGAGTGTTTTAAGTATGGTATTCATGACTGATCTCCTAAATCCATTTTGAATTTTCTAAAAAACTCTCATTTTTTTCTTCAAAATTTGAAGATGAAGATGAAGATGAAGATGAAGATGAAGATGAAGATGAAGATGAAGATGAAGATGAAGATGAAGATGAAGGGCATGGTTCAAGCATGACTTGAGTAATACTCGGGCTCTTCTCAGGAGCTGCTTGAGCATTTACTTTTCGTTGCTTGGCTGATGCTTGAGCATTACTTGCGGATTTCCCCCAACGTGCTTGAGCTGCATTTTTAGCTTTATCAGATTTCATTTGCTGATTTTGAAATGCCTGGCTTTTTAAACTGCTTAAGAAATTTGAATGAATCTGCTCAGACTCGACTTCAAACAATTCTAGGGCCATCAGCGTATTTAACAAAGTTTTAGCCTTGGTGTGCTGCGGTAATTTCGTGATGCTACATACAGTCGCTAGGTCGTGAGGAATGGCACCATTTTTCCAGAAATCCATCATTAACAGCAGTGCCGCACCAATTTGTTCTGCTGTCATTCGTGCAAATTTCGCCTGTAGGTCGCCAATATAGAGTGGCATCCAAATTGAAATATCTTTATTCATATGTTGACCTTTTTATAGGTATAAAGGGGCTAAGGTCATCGATTTGATGACCTTTTATGTTTGCTTTATGAGTGAGCGAGACTCATCAAGCGGAGACGGGCCTGTTGAGCCAAGTCATCGTAATGAGCTTGTCCTTCATCCAGCATTCGCTGTAACCAGAGTCTCAATGCTTGGTGGTCATCGAAGCATTTATTGATTTCCAGCAAAAAGGCCAGATTGTGCAGTTTGGGAATGTGAAACTCATGAATGAGTTCACGAGCGACCAAATCTGCTTCAGGACTGACGACTACACCGCCAAAGAAAGCTTTACTATTCATGTGTAAGCTCCTCTGTATTTAGTTTTTCCAGCATGGCTTCAAATGCACTGCCATCGCGGCGCGTAACATTGGGGATGTAACGGCTATAGACCCGGAATAGCATTTCAGTGGTTGAATGCCCCAATTGACGTGCGATCCATTCCGGATTTTCTCCTGCCGACAGCCATAGAGTTGCTGCTGTATGACGTGTTTGGTAGGCTCTTCTAGACTTCAATCCTAGAAAGCGCAAGATCGGATGCCAGACACGTTTATTCACCAGACGGTAATCGAGAGGTCCACCATCACGATTGCAGAAAACAAACTCTGATTTACCATTATTTAAGCTTTTCTGTTGCATAAAGGCTTGATAAACGCGGTCATTCATCTGGATCGTGCGGTCAGAACCATACGTTTTGGTTCCGCCAAGCACACCATTCACTAACGCTTCTCTGATATGGATTTCACGACGCTGTAAGTCGATATTTTTCCATTGCAGACCATCGATTTCACTGGTACGCATACCCGTAAAAAAGCGAATGGTGTAATAGGGGCGGAAGTCTTCACGCACTGTGGTAAGAATTTTATGCACCTCTTCCAGAGAAAAAGGTGCGACTTCAATCTTGCTTTCCTTCAGATTGTTAATATTTTTATAAGGCGACTCAAACTCGTATCGTTCAGCCGCATCATTGAGTATCATACGTAAAGGCGTCATGATTTGATTAATCCGCGATGCTTTCAGACTTGTTTGATCTTTTCCGTGTGTCACTTTGGCGAGGGAAGCACGGAAGTTCAGCAAGTCTGACTTCTTGATTTTCGAGAGAACTTGATTACCAAAAGCAGGAATCAAATAGTTTTTGATCACAATTGAAACCTTTTGTTGATAAGAAGTTCTCCATTCAACTTGTTTTTGCTTAAACCACACTTCAGTAAACTCTTTAAAAAGAGGAACCCTAGTTTGTACAGCGATTTGCTGACTTCTTTTTTCCTTAAAATCATCGACACGTTTACTTTTTGGAAAGTACTTTTCGTATTCAAAAGTGCCCAAAGTAATTTCCGCCTCCAGCTGCTCGAGACGTTTTTTCAAAATACGACGATTATAGGCATTGTCTTCAAGACTAGTTGTTTCTCTGCAACGAATGCCCATGTAGCGAAAATCGGCAATCAGTTTGCCACTTCGTTCTCGGATGGTAGCCATCAGTTAAACCTCCTAAGCTTTATTGCAGGGCATCCATGCTTAAACCAGTGAATTTAAGCATTTCAGTTTCAATGCGTTCCCAAACAAAAAGAATTTTGCGGCCACCAAAAGGACGGATGTAGTGAACACCTTCAATAAAGACACTGTCCTTCAGCTGGTTGCGAATGGTACGAGCGTCGTACTGGATTTTTTCAGCCAGTTGCTGGGCTGTGAGATAGGTATATGACATAATTGTATTCCTAGCGTAATTCATCGGATGTAAGGAATTTTTCATCCTTAGACCTAAAATAACCTCAAATTTAATTAAATGCAATTAAATTTTCATTGTATTAGAGGAAAAATTAATGGTTATTTGTAAGCTACCAATATTGTTGGCTGAAAGAAAAATGCGTGTAGCTGACTTAATTCGTGGTACAGGCATTAATAAGACAACTTTGCATAAGCTTTATAATGGCGAATTGACTCGAATTGATTTGGAGACCATCGATCGAATTTGTGATTATTTGGATGTACAGGTAGGGGATTTATTTGTTTTTGAAAAAGACAATAAAGAACAATCTGTTAGTAAGTAGTTTGGTCACAAATGGTCACATCAAAAAGTGAAATGGTCACAAATTATTGATCATTTGGTAAAAAATACCTTGTTTGGAAGAGAACAGGGTGATTTTTTGCCTTCAAAAAAGCTCTGAAAGTGGTGATCGATTGAGGACATTTAAGGTCAATTAAGACCATTTTTATTGTCGTGGGCACGCCATGGTCACATCTTGGTCACAAAATACAAATTACATTAAGAATATTTTTTTATTGAATTGAATCACAAAGGAAGGCGGAATTTTCAAAAATATAATAAAATCAACAAGAAAAAAGCCCTAATCTTTCGACTAGGGCCTTTTAAATTTGGAGCGGGAAACGAGACTCGAACTCGCGACCCCAACCTTGGCAAGGTTATGCTCTACCAACTGAGCTATTCCCG
>NZ_JANHGP010000054.1:0-19489 GCF_024494585.1 Acinetobacter sp. 5862 | reverse complement strand
AGTATTTTCAAGATTGAATCCACGTCCTTTGAGACAACTAAATAAGGTTTCGATTTCCCAGCGTAATGCATAATCACCAATAGAAGAAGCATTAAACATAGGAGAAACAACAAGTAAAAGTTCTCCATCTTCTAATCGTAGCGCACTAATATACAGTTTCACTCGACCAACCCTAATACGTCGTTTACGACATTCAGTTTGACCAACTTGAAGATGACGAAATAAATCACTAATTTTATGATTCTTGGCTAAGTGATTGGTCACAATAAAGTTTTTTTAACACGTATACAGAAGTTAATGTCATTTTCAATTCACCATGTAAACCATTTCTCACCGATAAATTCTCTGTCTGCAGACACATTCACAATACGATCTTTACCAAAAATGGAGATAAAGCGTTGAATCAAAGCAATACGCTCTTTTGTATCTGAATTTCCAGGTTTATTGAGCAATGTCCAAACAATAGGTATCGCTATTCCACGATAGACGATGGCTAACATCAAGATATTGATATCTCGTTTTCCCCATTTCCAGTTGGTTCTATCCAAAGTTAATTGGACTTTATCGAATGAAAATATATTGAAAATTAACTGAGAAATTTGACGATAATCGAAATACTGATCTGCAAAGAAGCGTTGTATACGTCGATAAAATGATTATGGTAAGCACTTGATGGGTAAGGCTTTAGATGCAGAAGAAAGATTACATGTCTGTTTTACAATTAATGCCAGCATAATCAGTGTAAAACATTTTACATGTGCCTTGTTCCATTTTAGATATTTGTTTAAGATGAGATTTAACTCATTGAAATGTTTCATCATATTCGTCGTCAGAAAACAAGTATTATGCCATTATTTCAATGAGTTGTCTTTTTTTGTCGTGTACAGAGCCTTTGTTTACATCAATAATGACTTCATTTAATGTCAGCATACTTTTTGAAACACCACCTAATTAATCACCTCTAACAATACGAACGAAACCAGTGTAATTTCTTACATCACCATAATTTAAAAAACCACTACTGAAATCAAGATACCAAGCATAATTGTAACTCATTTCATTAGGTGAACTAGACCAATACCAATATGTACCTGTATTAGGAAAGATTTGTTGATTTAATTTGGCACTGAAATTTTCATTACCACCACATCTGCTATTTAAAAGTTTAACCTTACCATCTTGTGTGGGAATCCCTTTTTTTTCCTCATTACTTTCGATTAGACATTGTCTAATAGTACTTAATTCATCAATACGAGGAAGTCGCCAATCTTTATATCCAGCAAAGCCTTTTTTATTTAATTTATCAATATAGGTAAAAATATCCTCCCATTTATATTTATCAGGTGTTCCCTTACAAGTTTCACCATTCCAGCGTTGTCCAACACTACATCTCATCCAAGTTAAGTTTGTTTTTACATCACGCCATATTCCTTTAGACATGAGTTCTTGATCATTTCTCGTATTGTTTTGTGGAGATGTTATGTTTGTGTTGGAATTATTTAATTGTGCCAAGATGGCTTTGGCTGGGTTGCTAAATAAACCAAAAGGATAATGATTTAAAAAATTTTGAAAGTCATTTGGATTATGGCTATCCTTAATTTTATTCCAATCGGAAATTTCATTATCGATAGAAACATTTGAGACTGTAATATTGGGAGGAGTAAAATAAATATCGATACGTAAATTGCCTTCTCGAGTAGGGGATTGCTGTCCATTTGTCGTTTTCCTTACTTCATCTGCGACCTCATCAAAAATCGCAAATATTGATTTATTTTGTTTCTTTATAGAGTTGGCTAATGCAGTTGCATAAGGGCTATTGTCTGTTATTCCATCTTGTGCAACTTTACCTGCTTCTGTAGCATAAGCAATTAATAACCCTTGCCCATTGATTGGGCTACGGCCTAAACCTTTAGTTGCACTTTTGAAACCACTATTAGGTCTATCTCGACAAGCATCCAAAATAACGACTCGAGTTTTTGAACCTTCAGTGGCATTGACTAAATCATCAGAAGTAATTGCATTGAGACGTAAATCGCCTGCTTGTTCAATTTTTGCATCAGTAGCAAGTAAGTAGTTTTGTCTATTTTCATTTTGTTGCCCATGTCCTGAGAAGTAAATGACTGCAACATCAGAATTTTGGGCAAGTTGATTGAATTTTTCTATTTCGCGATTTAAAGTTCGTATATCTGCATCTTTCACCAGTCTGACTTCATCAAACTTTAGATCATATTCAAAGATATTTTGTAGTAAAATTGCATCGTTAATTGGATTTGTTAAACGATTTTCATGCTCATAGTTGGCGTTACCAATCAATAAAGCGACTCGTTTCGCATATATATTTGCAGACATGAGAACAAGAAAGATCAGACATAAAAATCGTATAAGAGACATCTACTACACCAAATCCTTTAGATATAGGATTAAACGGATATGTGAGGAAATAGGGTTAAATCTTTATTCAAAATTTGAAAATATTTTTATTTGATGGGGTTTATTTCTCGTTACGTTCTAAAATGACGATTAATGGACTCGGCGTTAAGTCATAATTTGAACCAGCTAAGCCATCAATACCATAACTAATTAATCCACTCATTTGACTACGTTGAGCAGCTTTAATATTGAGATCAGAAATAATTTGTGTATTGATAGCCTTATATCCTTGTTTATCAATCGTAACGCTGAAAGATTCGGTACGTTTTAGTTTTAATGTACAAGGGGTAATACATTTCTGTCCTGTTGATAAATGTACATTCGCTCCTGTAGGTTCAGTACGAACAGTCCATTTTTGAGAACTTCCTCGTGTGATTGCTGTGCATCCACTTAGGCTCATTATTATTACAGTTGCTATGATCAGAAATGTTATTTGCATTTGTTTATACCCCTAAAATATGCTGTATTGTATATTTTTTTAATGCAAAATGTACAATAATTGTATTTTTAAACCTCTACAATCACATAGTATTTTTTCACAGCTTCCACTACTTCAAATGTTCCGACGAATGCAGGTGGAATAATCCCAGCATTTCCAGCAGTCACTTCAATAAAAGAATTGGTTTTTGCATCGTGGATACGGACAATCCCTTCAATGATTTGAAAAAACTCTTGTTTATTGTCAGCGAATTGAATATTCCAAGCACCAATTTCACATTTCCAAATACCGCAGTCCATATGTGGATGTTCGTATAAACTATAAGTTAAACGTTCAGGATTACCTCGAACCAGACGATCGGGACGAGGGTAATCAATAGTTGCTTCATTTACAATTAAATCGCCGAAACCTGCTAACTGAACTGATGACATTCTGGATTGCTCAGCTTAATAGCTTTCAGGAACAGCGCTTAAGAACTCACGACGTGCATCTTTGTCAGTTTTAAAATCACCAACAAAAGAAACTGTACGTGTGGTTGATTCTTGCTTGCCAACACCACGCATCATCATACACATATGAGCAGAATCGATTACTACAGCCACACCACGTGCTTGAGTTACTTCCGCAACAGCTTCTGCAATTTGTTGTGTTAAGTTTTCTTGAATTTGCAAACGACGTGCAAACATTTCAGTAATACGCGCAAATTTAGAAAGACCTAAAACTTGACCTTCGGGTAAATAAGCAATATGGACACGACCATAAAAAGGGAGAAGGTGATGTTCACAAAGCGAATAAAACTCGATATTTTTGACCAATACCATTTCGTGGTTATCAGATGGGAAAACCGCACTATTTGTAACTTCTTCAAGGGTTTTGCTATAACCAGAAGTTAAAAAAGAAAAAGCTTTAGCCGCACGCATAGGCGTATCTTTTAAGCCTGGGCGATTTAGATCTTCACCAACGGCAGTTAAAATATTTGCGTACGATTGCTGCATAGACATAACAATGTTCACTTAGGTGGGTTGAACAAAACGGGAATTGTATCAGAAAACGACTCAAAAACTTAATTTTGAACCAAATGCCGATTATTGTTTGTGCTTTGGGTTCTTTTCTGCACGTTTTAAGAGCACTAAAACAGCACCAGTACCCCCTTGATTTTCAGGTGCGCTGACAAATGCAAGTACATCACGATGTTGTCTAAGCCAGCCATTGACATAGGTTTTTAAAATGCCCTCAGGTCCTTTACCGTGAACAATTTTGATGACATTTTGATTTTCATCTTTTGCCATTTGAATGATTTGTAGAACGGCTGCTCGGGCTTGTTCAACGGTACAACCATGTAAATCGACTGCTTCAAACCAACGAGTTTTACCTGCTTTTAAATCTTCAAATACTTTGTGCTGCAAAGTTGCAATTCGATAGCTTAAAGTCGCTTGGCTTGCCACTGGATTTAAGATCGCTTGAGTATCCGAAATTTCTGTAAGCTCTTGCTCTGCACCACCTTCTGCCGCAGCACGTTTTGCCAAGGTTTGGGCATCAACTTTTTTGAGACGTGTGACTTTGGTGTCGGCAATATTTTGATTGTCGATTGGTTTTACCCCAAGCAGGGCTTTTTTAAAAAGCTCAGTATCTTCCAACTCTTCTACAATGGCTGGAGCTTTTTGTGACTCTGCTTGTTTTGCAATAGTACTTGCTTGAGGATTAGAGATTTGCTTTTTAAAGGCTTTCAGTAAGTTAAACTGATCTTTAGAAAGCGATGAATCATGTTTACTCATAAGTTTAGAAAAATAGGCAAGATACGAGAGATGTAAAATTATAGTCTGAAACCGTGATGATTTGAACTAAATTGCATTCATGGAGCGATATGAGCTTTAAAATTATGATAAATGCTTCAAAGTATAGAAGGGATAAATTGATTTAGTTTGTTTATCCATTATCTACGGAAGCTACGTTTGTAATTTTTCATTTATTAAAAGGGAGTTAGAATCCTTATAATTCGTGATTGGTTTAAGCCTTTATTTTTAAAACGGTCGTACAGTTCAAAGCAAATATGTTGGTTAACTTGAACACGGGGTAAAGTTTCATCGAAGTCAAAATAACGAATATAACCAGATTGATCCATCACAATTGCAAGGCGCTCGAAGTGACCTCTCCGTTTCTGAAAAGTTTTATATTGTTCTACTACACCGCATTCTTCAGATTTAATAAATGTATCTACAGGGGAAAAGTACATTCCGCTGCTAATAAAGATGACTCCAGGAATTAAACTAAAGAAATAAAATACTCTTGGATCTTTGAACGTCTGAATTTTTTGATAGCAATAGAGATGACTATAAATTGGAAAGCCAACTAAAAAGATCAGCCCTAGAATTAATAAAAAATTACTCATTTCGTTTCATCAATTTTTAATCTTTTAAACTCTAATTTTTATTCTTTATTTAGAGTCTATATCTAGTTCTAGCAACATTTTAAAGGTTCAAGGCAGAATTTTACCTTGAACCTGATTTGCTTAGATCTGCTCAGGCCGCCCAAACAATGCATTAAATGCTTGATCTGGACGTGGCTGTTTCATAAAGCTTTCACCGACAAGGAAAGTATGAATATCATTGGCTTGCATCATTTCTACATCAGCAGGAGTTGCAATACCACTTTCTGTGACTAAAACACGAGAAGCAGGCAATAATTTCTTTAAACGTAATGAAGTATTTAAATCAACATCAAAGGTTTTAAGATTACGGTTATTCACACCCAAGATACATTGCTCAGAAAGTTTTAGAGCACGTTCTAATTCATATTCATCATGCACTTCGACCAACACATCCAACTGATGCTCGAATGCAGTTTTTGACATTTCTTCAAGCTGTTGATCTGATAAACATGCCACAATCAATAAAATACAATCGGCATGCAGCGCACGTGCTTCAACAACATTATAAGGATCAACCAAGAAATCTTTGCGCAACGCAGGTAGGGCACCGTGATTACGTGCAATCGCAATATTTTCATCCGCACCTTGGAAGAAATCCACATCTGTCAATACAGACAAGCAAGCAGCACCTGCTTGTTCATATTGCTGTGCAATTTCAGCAGGATTGAAATCTGCACGAATCACACCTTTAGAAGGTGACGCTTTTTTAATTTCAGCAATAACGGCTGGACGTTTATGTTGTAAAGCCTTAGCAAAACCACGCACTGGTGTTGCTTCTTTTGCCCACTGTTCAACATCGTGTAAGCTACGTTGTTTTAAACGTGTTGCAAGCTCCTCATGTTTGCGGTCAACAATTTTACCTAAAATGGTATTTTGAATATCGATCATGAGAAGTCCTTAGTCTGCCTGATATTGTTTCAATGTCTTGGTAAATTCAGCCAAGATACTCATTTTTTCTAAGGCTTGTCCGCCGTACAGAATATCTTGAGCGAACTCAACTGCTTGCTTGTAAGTCTTGGTGATACCAGCAACATAAATACCTGCACCTGCATTGAGTGCAATCATGTTTGCTGCTTTTTCACCAATTTCTGATTTGTCACGACCTAAAGCATCTTTGATTAGCTTTAAGCTTTCTTCTGAACTATTCACCACTAAACCAGTGAGGGTTTGAGATGGAATACCTACATCATCTGGTGTCAAAGTCCATTCAGTAATTTCGCCATCTTTCAGTTCAGCAACTGTGGTTGGTGCTGCAAGACTGATCTCATCTAAACCGTCTTTAGAGTGTACAACCAGTACATGCACTGCACCCAACTGCTTTAATACTTCAGCGATAGGGCGGCATAACTCATCTGAAAATACCCCAATCACAAAACGATTCACACCAGCAGGATTGGTTAATGGGCCAAGTAGATTGAAAATACTACGAATACCTAACTCACGACGAGGTGCAACTGCATAACGCATGGCTTTATGATGATTTGGTGCAAATAGGAAACCTACACCCATTTCACGGATGCAGCGTTCGGTTTGTTGCATATCTAAATCAAGCTGAATTCCCATTTGTTCGAGTACATCTGATGAACCTGACTTACTCGACATGCCACGGTTACCATGTTTGGCAATCGTTGCACCAGCAGCAGCGATAACGAAACTTGAAGCTGTAGAGACGTTAAATAAATTCTGACCATCTCCACCTGTGCCGACAATATCGACCAAGTGAGGAATATCACTCACATCAATCTTAATTGCAAACTCACGCATAATGCGTGCTGCTGCAGTGATTTCATCAATACTTTCACCTTTCATGCGCAAGCCCATCATCAGCGCACCGATTTGTGCATCAGTTGCTTCGCCCTGCATAATGCTACGCATGACATTTTCCATTTGTGGCTGGGTAAGATGAATGTTTTTGGTAATGTGATTAAGAGCCTGTTGGATGTTCATTTATGCATAAATCTCTAAAAAATTCTTAAAAATTTGATGACCATGTTCGCTCAAAATAGATTCGGGATGGAACTGAACGCCTTCAACAGGAAGTGTTTTATGTTTCACACCCATAATTTCTTCAATTGTGCCATCTGTTTGGTTCGTCCAGCACGTCACCTCTAGACATTCTGGCAACGTTTCTTGCTCAATTACTAATGAGTGGTAACGTGTAGCAGCAAACGGGGAAGGTAAATGACTAAAAATTCCTTTGTCACTGTGATGCATATCAGATAAACGACCATGCATAACCGTTTTAGCACGGATAATCTTGCCACCAAATGCCTGCCCAATCGCTTGATGCCCAAGACAGACACCCAATAAAGGAATTTTACCCGCAAAATGGTTAATTGCAGGAATAGAAATTCCTGCTTCACTTGGTGAGCAAGGACCTGGGCCTATAACCAAGTATTTTGGCTGCCATCGTTCAATGTCCTCTAATGTCACTTGATCATTACGAACGACTTTTACTTCTTGGTTCAACTCACCAAAATACTGGACGATGTTGTAAGTAAATGAGTCATAGTTGTCGATCATCAGAAGCATGACTTTATAACCTTTTGAAAATATGCACTTTATTGTGCTTTTTTGGATTCAATTGACCGACCAAAACAATTCAATATCCGTTACTAAGAATATATAAAAATATGTTCAAGATCGTTAGGGTAAATAATCATAGCAAAAACAGAAGCTCAATGTTCAATATTTCTAATTTGGTCGAGTAAGTCGTCAGTTCAAAATGAGCTTATGACACACAAATAATTATCAATATTATTTTAAAATTTAAAGGTTTGATAAAAAAACATGTCGGTGAATCGAAAGTCCAGTGGAATTGATTGGAATGTACTCCAAAAGAATGATATAAAAAGCCAATTTATGCTAATAAATGATGGCGTAATTTAGCACTACAATAGTTCTTTGTTTCATATACTGCACTATTTTGGTTCATTATGTCTTTTTTGGGGACGGGCTGGAATGGAAATGTGTGAATATGGTGCATTTGCGATTGCAAACATTATAGAAGACATAGGACATGGAGCTTAAAGCATTTTTTCTGCAAAGAATTTCAATGTTTTAGGTATGCTTTAAAATTGTTGGTATGATAATTGCTAATTGTACACCAACAACTAACACGCACTTAACAAGTGCATATAAATTTCATTGGAGCAAATGAGCATGGCGAACAAGGTCCTTCAACTCATCAAAGAAAGTGGCGCAAAATGGGTCGATTTTCGCTTTACTGATACTAAGGGTAAAGAGCAACACGTAACTTACCCAGCTGACACAATTGATGAAGATACATTTGAAGACGGTAAAATGTTTGATGGTTCTTCAATCGCTGGTTGGAAAGGCATTGAAGCTTCTGACATGATCTTACGTCCAGATGCTGAAACAGGTTTTCTTGACCCGTTCTTTGCTGAGCCAACAGTTGTTGTAACTTGTGACGTAATCGAGCCTTCAACTGGTCAAGGTTACGAGCGTGACCCACGTTCGATTGCTCGTCGTGCTGAAGAATATTTAAAATCTACTGGTATCGGTGATACTGCATTCTTTGGTCCAGAACCAGAATTCTTCGTTTTTGACGAAGTTAAATGGGATATCGACATGTCTGGCGCACGCCACACATTGATCGCTGAAGAAGCTGCATGGTCTACTGGTAAAGATTACGAAGCTGGTAACTCAGGTCATCGTCCACGCGTTAAAGGTGGTTACTTCCCAGTTCCTCCAGTTGACTCTCATCAAGACATGCGTGCTGAAATGTGTGCACGTATCGAAGACATCATGGGCCCTGGTCGTGTAGAAGTACATCACCACGAAGTTGCTTCTTGCCAATTAGAAATTGGTGTGAGCTTCAACACTATGGTTCGTAAAGCGGACGAAGTTCAGCAGTTCAAATATGCAGTTTGGAACGTTGCTCATCAATATGGCAAAACAGCGACATTTATGCCTAAGCCAATGGTAGGTGATAACGGTTCTGGTATGCACGTTCATATGTCTATCTCTAAAGATGGCAAGAACTTGTTTGCTGGTGATGAATATGCTGGTTTATCTGAAATGGCATTGTTCTTCATTGGTGGTATCATCAAGCACGCTCGTGCATTGAATGCAATCACGAACCCAGGTACAAACTCTTATAAGCGTTTAGTTCCACACTACGAAGCTCCGATTATGCTTGCTTACTCAGCACGTAACCGTTCTGCTTCTATCCGTATTCCTTACGTTTCTAGCCCTAAAGGCAAGCGTATCGAAGCACGTTTCCCAGATCCATTAATGAACCCATACTTAGGTTTTGCTGCATTGTTAATGGCTGGTCTTGATGGTATCCAAAACAAGATCCATCCAGGTGAAGCTGCTGACAAGAACTTATATGACCTTCCTCCTGAAGAAGAAGCAAAAATCCCAACAGTTGCTCATAATTTAGAAATGGCAATTGCTGCACTTGAAGCGGATCACGAGTTCTTGTTGAAAGGTGGTGTATTCACTAAAGAAATGCTTGATGCATATATCGAACTTAAAACTGAAGATGTACGTCGTCTTAATACGACTACTCACCCAGTTGAATTTGATATGTACTACAGCCTGTAATACATCTAGTTTAAAAAAGCTCGCTTCGGCGAGCTTTTTTTTATGTTTTTGATTCAATTGAAAGTCATACGCTTTTTCCAAAGAAATTCATGTAAACTAGTTGCGATGTTTTTAGTGAGCCAAGCATGCGAAATTTACGACCAAACAGAATTAAGGGGCGAGAGATCCCAGCTGAATTAAAAAAATGGTTGTATGCATCTGGTTCTCTCACTCAGCAATTGACTGATTTGGGTGAGGGGGCATTTCATGTCGAGCGTCTCAACGAACAGTTTCAACGACTCACTTTTAACGATAGCCAATGGATGCAAATGCCAGCACATCATATTGCATGGGTACGTGAAACCAATCTATATGGTAATCAGACGCAGGCTTGGGTTAAAGCAAAAAGTATTTTTCCAATTTTAAGCCTACACAAGAAAGCTCGATTATTTCGGCATATCCGTAATAAGCCAATCGGTTGGTTTTTATTTCAACGAACTAATCCAGCTTGTGAAAGAAGGGTTATTTATCTAGAAGAAGGTTGGACTAGACAAAGTTGTTATACTTGGCATGGTTGTAAATTCATCGTGCAAGAGACTTTTCTCCCAGCATTTGAGCAGTTTATTCAACAGCATTGACTCTAAGGATTCATCATGGAAACAGTGCAACATACGACTTGGCGACAACGTTTAGAAGCCTATTATTATTTATGCCGCTTTGATAAGCCAATCGGTACAGAATTGGTTTTTTGGCCGACGATGTGGGCTTTGTGGATTGCTGCAAAAGGGACACCAGATCTTAAGATATTATTGCTTATGATTTTGGGTGTTATTTTTATGCGTGCAGCAGGCTGTGCGATCAATGATTTTGCTGACCGTAAAGTTGATGCGCATGTTGAACGTACAAAAACACGCCCTTTAGCTACAGGTATAATTCGCGCTCGCGAGGCTGTTTTTGTATTTTTAGCTTTAGTTACTGCAAGTGCTATGTTGCTATTTTTCTTACCGATCGAAACCTTTTACTGGTCATTTGGTGCATTATTTTTAGCGTTTATTTATCCTTTTATGAAACGCTTTACCAATTTGCCACAAGTGTTTTTAGGTGCTGCTTTTTCATGGTCAATCCCGATGGCATACACTGCGGTGGGGCAAACGCCAGATTTAACCTGTTGGCTTTTATATTTCGGTAATTTGGCTTGGACAGTCGCTTATGATACACAATATGCAATTACTGATCGTGAATATGATTTGAAAATTGGTGTGAAATCTACCGCAATTTTATTTGGTAATTACGATATACAGATAATTGGTTTATTACAGTTTGTTAGCTTGTTATTAATTGGCTCGGCTTTGTATCTGCAACATATTTTTATACCATTTGGAATGGTTGCATTACTTGTTGTTGCAGGGGATTTTGTTTATCAGGCATATAAAACTAAAGATCGAGAACCACAGATTTGTTTCTGGGCATTCCGTCACAATCGTTGGGTAGGAATGATAATTTTTCTGGGAATCTTTTTGGAATTAATGTCTTAAAATGACTCATTGGTTGAAAATCGTCCTATGTAGGGTGTTTTTTGTGCATTAATAAGGCAGCATGTAGTTTCGTGCGCAAGAAACAAAGACAAAAGGATATTTTATAAAACGGTCAAAAGTTGCTTTAGCAATAACACTCTCTATTTCAGCATTATTTTTAACTGCATGTAATGATAATAATGATGATTACACTGGAGTAGATTCGAGTAAAACCCCTTTGTATGAAAGCAATTATGCGATTGATGCGGTTAATACTGCTGCTTCGATTAAAGTAATGACCTGTAAAATTGCAAATGTTCAAGGTCGAACAGCAACTGCAACAGCGATGGTATTGTTCCCTAAAGTTATTAAACCTATAGATGGTTGTCATGTAGTTGTATGGGAATATGGAACTGTTGGGGCGATGGTTGCTAGTCAAATGTCTCCAAATGACCCAATGGCACTTGCGGTACCAACAATCGATCAAATTGCAGATGGTTACGCTGAATTATTGGCGTATGCAGCTTTGGCTAGTGCAGGAATTAAGGTATAGCAGCCAAAGTATGATTGTAAACAAATCTTTACGTCTGGTGCGGCTGATATCGCAGATTTAGCATATGGTTGTACTGCGATGTTGGTACCTGCTTGAGTTATCCAGCTCCAGATAGCGCTAATGGCTTACAGGGGAAATTTAAAGCGGGAATTTTAGCTTTCTTAGCAGACCCTACACATCAAATCATACAGTTTGGTATTGATCTAACTAAATTTAAAGAAGATGTTGTGGTGCAAAATTTCTTAGCGGCGACTCAGCCTGCAACCAATGCGACTAAAGAAAAAGTAATTAAGACATCTGTCTTACTTATTCAGGGAAAAAAAGATCAAGCACTATTGCCAGCAGTTACGCAACTGTTAGTTAAGAATATGAAAGAGAATGCTTTAAAATTCTTTCCGTAAGCAGCTTATGATGAAAATTATTTATTAGATATCGTACCAAATGCAACGCATACGATCATTTGTAGAAACGCAAAAGCAAGTGGAGTTTATTCAAAAATATATGTTAGCAGGTACGAGTATTGTGCTGACTGATGCTCAAAAAGATACGAGTCAAAACGCTCAGTGTGCAGGTAAGTTTTAAGCTTTTATTTAGATCATAACTTTCAAAAAAGAGTCTCTTCATAGAGGCTCTTTTTTGTTATATTGTTACATTAAGATGAGTTGTGTTATTGGAATCTGGATCATTTATGAGTCAACAATCTACTGAAAAGAAGTCAGTACCTTGGTTATTAATGGGTTTGGGCTTGCTCATCCCGATCTTTATTATAGGAATGGCTTTCCTAGCTGCAAAAAGTGATGCGGAAACCAAGAAAAAATATGATCAACAACATGCAGAAATTGCAAAGAAATTTGAAAAACAGAAAAATGCTGAATCAGCAATTCAGTCTGAATAATCCTTAATTAGAAAATTTGATTTATCGAATGTCCATCTGTAATTGTTTTACAGATGGAATTTGTGTGTAGCGATGCACTTTGTACCCTGCCTCTAAAAGCATTTGATCGCGTTTTTTGTCTTCTAATTCTTTTCCAATATGACTTGGATCATCAAGTTCGATGATTGCCAATACATTCATTTCTTGGTCTAAAATCACGAAATCGGCCACTTTGCGATTGAATTGATTACGAATTTTATAATGATCGCTGGTAATTAAAGCACTGAAAGCGACTTGTGTCAGGATGTGATTGTTAGGGAATGCCTGTTGTAGCTTCGTGAACATCTTTGATTCAAATGTGGTAATAACAGGTCGAGCAAAAAACTTCTGCTGGGGTAGAAAAGAACGTAGGCAACTAATTAAAAGTAATACTGTGCTAATCAAGCCAATAAGCAAGAAGATAATCTGATTAGATGCAAACATATTTATTATCAATACATGAATAAAAAACCCACTCAATAAGAGTGGGTTTTTAGAATCTTGGCTCTCCCACCTGGGCTCGAACCAGGGACCTGCGGATTAACAGTCCGTCGCTCTACCGACTGAGCTATGGGAGAATCTGGATAGGCATTCTATGCATGAATAGGGATGTGGTCAAGAGCTGAATACTAAAAAAATTAAATATTGATTTGATTGTACTTTTTATCAGCATTTTTATAAATTTAATGGATAGGATACTTTGTTTTTATCAGGAGCTAGGGTGAATTTCGATCAATAAAAAAGCCCATATCATATTGGATATAGGCTTCTTTGAATTTGGCTCTCCCACCTGGGCTCGAACCAGGGACCTGCGGATTAACAGTCCGTCGCTCTACCGACTGAGCTATGGGAGAATCTGAATGCCATTATAGGCAGCTTTTAAAATCGGTCAAGCTAAAAGTGTCATGTTTCTTTCATTTTTTCACTGTATGCTTTTTATTTGCACAATTAGGGCGAAATCGGAAAAATAACTTGAACTTTGATCAGGCTATTGTTAGATTCGAAACAGTAAAGTGTTTAGATTTTTATCTAGACAGTGTGGATTTAACCCAACTTGCCAGCACTAAAATGGCTAAATCGGAGGTCAAAATGACTATTCTTAGTATTCAATCTATTTTTTCAAATTTATCTTTTTATCAAGATCATTATCTTGAAATCATCCAAGATCCTCAGCAGTATTACACATCAGTTGAAAACTGCTTTTTGAATACATTTCCATTTAAGCAACAAGCTTTATTTCTAGGCGATTTATTGCAACTTTGGTTTGGTGATAAATGGAAAATCCAAAACGCTAAAAATTTATTGACGCAGAAAAATGTATTAACGGTGAATGAGCATTTCCCTTTGTACTTGTTTCAGCTCGGTGGTGAGCTTATTTTGGGTGCAAATACTGCATTAGCTTGGTCAGTTGCAGAAAATAAAATTGTAGCCGTACAAGTGAAGAGTATTTGGCAATATGCTGTTTTCAGTCACTTATGCTCACGACCAAAAAACTATCATGAAAATAAAGCGATTGCATGAAGTCATAGTAAGCATAAATCTACAGCATAAAATTAAAGGGTGTATATGTATGTTACTGTATAATTTTTTAATATTATCGCCCTTATTTTTGCATCAATCTAAATCAAACTGATGTGTATGAAGTAAAAGAAGTAGATTATTTTTTGAAGTATCTTATGAATATAAAATTATGTTGCAGAAATTATTAAATTCAATATTTTTTTATTTTCTTCTAAAATTAATTGATAACAATTTTGAATAAAAGGTAAATTTATAATGAAAGGGCAATGTTGTTTGTGGTGAAACCACATTTGAAGTTGAATTAAGCAATCATGACGTACATGCTTGTCATTGCTCAATTTGTCGTCGACAGACCATTGGTGTGATTATGACGATTGATGTGAAACAGGGCAGCTTAAATTTTTTTAAAACCAGACCATCTCTCTGTCTATAATTCATCGGCTTGGGGCGAGCGTGAGTTGTGAGTTCTGTAATGCTTGTGGCACAAATTTATTTTGGCGCACTAAAGATCAGAATTATTGCAATATTAATGCTTTTGCATTGAATGAGTCACCTCAAGATTTGGATTTTGATTTGGAAATCTATATTGATAGTAAGCCTAAGTTTTATGCATTTCAAAATGCAACGAAAAAGATGACTGAAGCCGATGTAGTTGCTTTATTTAACGCAGAAGCAAAAGAATAAATTTTTAGCTGATTCATAAAGACAAAAAAAGAAGCTTCATTAAGAAGCTTCTTTTTATCGCAACTCAGATTATTGAGCGGCTTTTTCTGCTGCAATCGAAGCAATTGCGGCATCTACACCATCAATTGAGTCTGCTGCTTTTTTAATACGCGCTAAAGCATCAACTAATACATCATCAGCAGTTGCATAAGAAATACGCATAAAACCACCTAAACCAAAAGCATCACCAGGTACAACAGCTACACCAGTTTCTTCAAGCAACCATTCAGAGAATTCTGTGCAAGATTTTAAACCTTTGGCACGGATTAATGGACGGATATTGGCATAGGCATAGAATGCGCCATCAGCAGGCAGACAAGAAATACCGTTGATTTCATTTAAGCCATTTACCACAAGATCATGACGGCGTTTAAATGCTTCAATCATTGGTTTTAATACATCTTGAGGACCGTTCAATGCCGCTTCTGCCGCAACTTGAGAAATTGAAGTTGGGTTAGATGTCGATTGAGATTGAATATTTTTCATCGCACCAATGAGTTTTGCTGGACCAGCAGCGTAACCAATACGCCAACCTGTCATTGCATACGCTTTTGATACGCCGTTAAGGACAATTGTACGATCATATAAGTCAGGTGCAATTGTTGCGATGTTATAGAACTCATCTTCCCAACGAATTGGTTCGTACATGTCATCAGAAGCAATTAATACTTGTGGATGACGACGAAGTACCTCAGCCAAAGCTTCTAATTCAGCTTTGGTATAAATCATACCTGTTGGATTAGACGGGCTGTTTAATACAAGTAAACGTGTATTTGGTGTAATAGCAGCTTCCAATTGTTCTGGTGTGATTTTGAAGCGTTGTTCTTCACCACATTTCACAATAACAGGCGTACCTTCAGCAATAATTACCATATCTGGGTAGCTTACCCAGAATGGTGCAGGAATGATTACTTCATCACCTTTGTTTAACAAAGCAAGTGCCAAGTTAAAGAAACTTTGTTTACCACCACAAGATACTAAAATCTGATTAGGTTGGTAGTCTAAGTTATTATCACGTTTTAATTTTGCGATAATTGCTTTTTTTAAACTTGGAGTACCGTCAACAGCTGTATATTTTGTAAAGCCTTTATTAATCGCTTCAATAGCAGCATCTTTGATATGTTGAGGTGTATCAAAGTCTGGTTCGCCTGCACCTAAACCAATTACGTTTTTACCAGCAGCTTTAAGCTCAGCGGCTTTGTTGGTTACTGCAAGTGTAGGGGACGGTTTGATGGCATTGACACGATCAGAGAGACGTACGTCCACGGCATTATTCCTTCTTATGGGATTAGAAAATAAAAAAGCAGCTCATTTTAGCTTAAATCGGTTTATTTGTGGCTGAAACTTACCTTTATTGAATAAAAAGTTACTAAATTATAGGTTTAGATCGTACAGTACTTTTTACATATTTTATTTTTAGCAAAATAATAAAAATCTATTACAATGGGCGCTAGAAATTTAAATTTCGAGAGAATTTCAATGACTGCGCAACAACCTAAAGCCAAGAAAGCTTTAGTCAAATTACCTTTCCCTATGCCATCTACTCAGGATGACTCTGAGGACGCTACGCATAATCAGGTGCGACCAAAACCTGAGCAATATGCGGATCGAACTTGGATGCCACCTCGTGGAACGCGTCGTTCGATGGGGAAACGATAGTTTTTGATGGAGGGTACTATTCGCAGTAGCTTCCTAAAAAATGAGTCGAAAAAAAAGCCAATGATACGTTTATATAAACATGTCATTGGCTTTTTTTATTTGATTAATTTTTATTTATTACCAATCTTAAATGCGGCCAAAAATTCGGTTGGTTTATTGGCATCGAACACAACGCCATCTAAACGGCTGGTTTGTGGTGGTTTTATGAATGTTGCTGTTGCAAGGTTTGGAAATTGTTCTTTTTTCATTTTCCCCTCAGCAATTAAGCTATTTGCAGCCTTTGTGTAGATGTCTGGACGGTAGGCTTTTTGAGCAGTTTCAAGATACCAATTATTCGGTTTAGTCTCCGCAATTTGTCCCCAGCGACGCATTTGAGTTAACCACCAAATTGCATCTGAGTAGTAAGGAATACCATACTGTCCTGTAAAGAAGGTATTAAATGATTTTAAAGGACGAACATCTCCTTTTTCGTATTCAAAAACACCCGTCATACTATGTAAAATTACATCTTCATCGACACCAATATAATTGGGCTGAGAAATTATCTTAGCGGCTTCTTTGCGGTTAATACGATCATTTTCATCTAACCAATTTGATGCACGAATAAGTGCTTTCACAACTTTTACGGTGGTGTTTGGATTCTGTTCAGCAAAAGATGTTGTCACTCCAAATACTTTATCAGCGCCATTATCCCATAACACATCAGAGGTAATGACAGGAACACCAAAGCCTTTTTTCACTGCTTTTTGATTCCAAGGTTCACCGACTGAGTATCCTAAGGTTGTTCCTGTTACCATTTTTGCCATCATTTCTGGTGGTGGTACTACTGAAAGGGTGACATCTGCACCGATATTGCCACTTAAGTCATTTTTGTTCGGATCATACATGCCTGGATTGATGCCACCAGCAGCTAACCAATAGCGCAACATATAATTGTGTGTGCCTGTTGGGAAGGTCATACCTAAATTAAAAGGCTTATTTTGTTGTTTATACTGATCCACAATCGGTTTAAGCGCTGATGCGCTAATTGGATGTCGAGGTTTTTCATCTTTTAGCGGAATATTATTTTTCATCTCCGCCCAGATCGCATTTGAAACAGTAATACCAGCACCATTGTAAGACATGGTGAATGGTGTGATGATTTCTGTACCGCTTGGTGTTGCAGTCATTGAAGCAAGTGGCATTGCAGCAAGCATTTGCGCGCCGTCTAATTCACCTTTTTGTACACGTTCATATAGAAGTTTCCAATTCGGTTGTACTTCGAGTTGGACTAATAGTCCTTCATCTTTAAAAAAACCTTTTTCAACAGCAACCGCTAAAGGTGCCATATCTGTTAATTTAACGAAACCAATTTTTAGTGTTGTTTTCTCTGTGGTTGCTTCAGCTGCATTACTATCAGGGGATGGATTGCAGCCGGTTACTAGTAGAAGAACACTCGCCATATAAGATATGATGACTGCCTTATTAAAAAATACTTTTCTCATTTAATTCCCCTGTCAATAATAAACATCAATAGATACAAAGCAAAAAACATACCATTATTTTTATTTTATGTAAGTTATTGAGATTGCTTTAATTTTATACACTTGTATGGATTTTGCTGTTTGCTGATTTTAGGACTATTTTTAATTTTAATTCCTATTAATTACTTAAATATCAGTATGTTATTTTTTGTTTACTTTAATTATTATGAAGTGTAACTAAACTGTAATTATTGGAAGAATCAAGTTTTATGCTTGAAGGATAAAACTGGATTCTCCATTCGGTGAGTTAATGTTTTTTTAAGGTGCGATGAATAGGATGCTTAATACTCATTTTGCCCTGCCATAAGGCAATAAAGTCTTGCTCATCGAAATCATAGAGCTCCATTAATGCAATAATTGCACTAACAAAGATCATTGCACCTTCAGAATTATCATGAAAATCAAATATTTTGCTATTTAACTTGGCTAAGATATCGTTAATTTCATGTTCTCGTCCACGCCCATAACGGTCACGAGGATAAAGTTCTTCATTCAGTACAATTAAGGCGATTGCTTTTTCGGCAGCTGATAATTGAGTTTGCTCTAATGCTTCTTCAAAAGATTCATAGCCATGATTAAAATAAAAAATAACTTCATCACAGATAAAGCTATGTACCATTTCTGCTGTTAAATCTGGAAATTGAGAAATGGCATCTTCTTCTATATAAGGTCGAAAAGATTCTGGGAAAATCACATTTGGGTGAATGCCTTTAAATAAGGGTGCAATCTCAGAAACTTTGTATCCAGCAATGCCACAGCCAAGTGCTGTTAAAAAGTATTTCATCTTTGGATGATTTTTAGCGTAGACCTTAAAATCATCAACATAGTGCTCAATTTGAGAAAGTGGCATTTGTTGGATATGTTCGTTCAATGTTGGAATGGCAAAACTTTGCCCAGCCCATCCACGCCCAACACCTTTGACCGCAGCAAAATGTTGTGCGGCGACACGTGCTGCACCGCTATCATGTATTCCAGCTAGATTACTACCAAAAACAAATATCGTATCTTCAGGAAGTTCAGTGACAATAGTTTCATCGTGATATTGATAAGACATATTTTTTATCATTCAAATGTATATTGATCTCATGTTGCAGCCGATTCAATAAGGGGTCAATAGTGCTTTAGATTTTTTCTTATCGTTATTTTTTGATGCTGCTTTTAGGGTCTGTTGACATTTACTGTTCATAATTAACCCTATAAAGGTAGCCATAAAAATATACAGGCTAAAGCAACAG
>NZ_JANHGP010000033.1:0-20925 GCF_024494585.1 Acinetobacter sp. 5862 | reverse complement strand
GAATAGTAAAATTGGGTTCGGCGATTTGATTTTACTACTTCGCTATTTTTTTAAGCTAAAAGTGTCAACACACCCTATTCTTCTTGATGGTGCAAGCGATTTTATTGCAGATGTAACTTAAAAGGATAGAGAACATTGAAACAAGTTTTAGCTATGAGTTTGTAAATTAGAGCATTAAATCAAAAGAGATCTGATTTCGACCATTGGTTTTTGCTTGATAGAGTAAATCATCTGCACGTTGTAATGCGTATTCAATATCATGCACATTATGAATATGGGTTAGACCATAACTTGCTGTCATTTTAATTTGATAATTGGTAAAAGTTGTCTGTTCTAGCAATGTCTTATAATGTTCGATTCGCATCAGGGCGGCAGCGGCGTCCTCTGCGATGAATAAACAAATAAACTCTTCACCACCAAAACGAGCGATAAGATCTTCGGCTTGTTTATCTTTCAGCATCATTTGGCTAACACCATATAAAATCTGGTCGCCAATATAATGTCCCCAAGTATCATTAATGCTTTTAAAATGATCCAGATCTAGACTCACGAGAAAGTATGATTGTGAGGTAAATGACAAGGATGCAGTTTTTTCAAAAAAACCACGACGATTGAGCAGATGGGTCAAAGGATCATGTAAGCGATCGTTATTGAGGTGATAAACGACATCTTTAATTGCACAGCCACTTAATACAATGGCAAATAGGATATTTAAAATAATATTGATAGACATCCCTAATAACCACCAATTAGATGAGGTTAATGAAATATGATTGTGATCAATATTATCTAAAAAAAAGAAATTTATTGTGGCTCTAACGAATGAGTAGAGAACGTTAATCAAATAGAAAATGAACACCCAGCGATCGAAAGAGCGGCTGTTAGAGAGTTGACGGAATAAATCAGGGAAAACCAATACGCCAATACTTCCTAAAGCAATATTGAGAATCACTAGGCGCAGCCATATTTGTGGCGCTATATAGGAATAATAGGTCAGTGCGAGCAGGGCAGACAAAAAAATTAAAAAAGCAATTCTATGCTGAAAAGAGCTGTTTAGTTTTAAACTAATTGCATAGGCGCCAATCCAACTGCCTAATAAATATAAAACGGATGTAAATGGTGCAGCTAAGGTAAGTTGAGGATTTGACATTAAACATTGAGCAAACAATGCAATAGAGGGAATGGTATATGCCAATCCAATCCATAATAGAAAAATATCAGCCTTAAAAAAAAGACGGCAGCAAGTAAATGCCAAACCAATAAAAAACAGGCAACTGGGGACAATTAATATAAAATATTGCACATTGAGTGAATTCACAGCAATTTTTCTAAATTCTTGATATTTTTGAAAGGTGTAGATTAATGTGCTTTTATATATGAATTCAACACACTTAATCGAAAATATCAAAATAATTGAGTAAAAACTCTAGCTTACTCATATTTTTTTATTCATTGGTAAATAATTTGTATGCATTTACGATTGGCATAATATTTTATAGTGAAATACTTAAAAGTGATTGTAAATTGAGTCAATTGCCTCCATCAATGAGGCATCGATTGAAAAGGGTATTCTTGTGAGCGAAAACCAACCTTTTGAGTTAGTCACCAATTATCAACCTGCAGGGGATCAACCACAAGCGATTGAGAAGTTAGTTAATGGCATTGAGCATGGTCTTCGTAATCAGTTACTACTTGGGGTGACGGGTTCTGGTAAAACCTATACGATGGCGAATGTGATTGCACAAACACAGCGTCCAACGATTGTCATGGCGCACAACAAAACGCTTGCTGCACAGCTTTATGGTGAGTTCAAAGCTTTTTTCCCGAATAATGCGGTTGAGTATTTCGTCAGTTATTACGATTACTATCAACCAGAAGCCTATGTGCCATCATCCGATACCTTTATCGAAAAAGACTCAGCAATCAACGACCACATTGACCAAATGCGTCTTTCTGCAACGCGTGCTTTATTAGAGCGTCGTGATGCGATTATTGTCGCTTCAGTTTCTGCGATTTATGGTTTAGGTGATCCGAATGCCTATATGCAAATGCTGTTGCATATTGTGCAAGGCGATCGCGTTAGTCGTGATGAGATCATTCGCCGTTTGGTGGAAATGCAATATACCCGTAATGAATTGGAGTTCTTGCGTGGTACTTATCGTATTCGTGGCGAAATCATTGATATTTTCCCTGCCGAGTCGGATAAAGATGCGATTCGAGTGGAGTTATTTGATGATGAGGTTGATTCGATTCGCTGGTTTGACCCATTGACAGGAAAATTGGTGCGTAAAGTGCCACGAGTGACGATTTATCCGAAAAGTCATTATGTTACGCCAAAAGATTATTTAACTCGTGCGATTGATACCATTAAAGATGAATTGAAGGATCAGCTTAAATTTTTCAAGGATCATGACAAATTACTGGAAGCGCAACGTATCGAACAGCGTACTCGCTATGATTTAGAGATGATGCAACAGTTGGGTTATACCAATGGGATTGAAAACTACTCTCGCCATCTTTCAGGCCGCACAGCAGGCGAAGCGCCGCCGACTTTATTTGATTATATCCCTGAAGATGCCTTGCTGATTATTGATGAATCGCATGTGACAGTTCCTCAAATTGGTGCGATGTATAAAGGTGACCGTTCACGTAAAGAAAACTTGGTGAATTATGGTTTCCGCTTACCCAGTGCTTTGGATAACCGTCCAATGAAATTTGAAGAGTGGGAGCGAATTGTTCCGACCACGGTTTTTGTGAGTGCAACGCCTGCACATTACGAATTAGAAAAGTCAGAGCAAATTGTTGAGCAGGTCGTTCGTCCAACAGGCTTGATTGATCCTGAAATTGAAGTACGTCCAGTATTAACTCAAGTCGATGATGTACTTTCTGAAATCAATATTCGTAAACAATTAAATGAACGTGTCCTTGTGACAACCTTGACTAAACGTATGGCGGAAGATTTAACCTCATACCTGAAAGAATATGGCGTTAAAGTCGCGTATCTGCACTCGGATATCGATACGGTTGAGCGCGTCAAAATTATTCACGAACTACGTACAGGTGTACATGATGTTCTGGTTGGGATTAACCTACTGCGGGAAGGTCTGGATATGCCAGAAGTATCTTTGGTTGCAATCTTAGATGCAGATAAAGAAGGTTTCTTACGTTCAGAACGTTCTTTGATTCAAACCATTGGTCGTGCAGCACGTAATGTGAAAGGTAAAGCGATTTTATATGCAGATCGTATTACTGACTCGATGCGTAAAGCGATGGATGAAACAGATCGTCGTCGTAACAAACAAATTGAATTTAATGAATTACATGGTATTACCCCACGTAGTGCGGTGCGCCAAGCAATTAAAGAAATAGATACGGGTGAAGTACTCAGTGATGATGAAATTGATGAAAAAGTGTTAGAGCAAGCGCAGAGTATCAGTGCCGACGAACAGCATCTTTTATCGGATCCAAAACTGTTTGCCAAGCATATTACCAAGCTTGAAAAAGAGATGTTAAAAGCTTCAAAAGAGCTTCAGTTTGAGCAAGCAGCTAGATTGCGAGATGAGATTGTTCGTCTCAAAGCCCATATGTTGCAATCATAATCTAGTAGAGAAATCCTCAAGAGGGATACATATCGCAACAATCTTTGTTTATAAAATAGGCTATGTTGAAAAGCTAAATATATGACTATTGATAACAAATTTCTGTTTTGAGGATTTCCCATGCCGCTGATTAAGAATTTCCCTAAAGCAAGTTGGCGTTTAACAAAAATTGCAATTGGTGGAGTGGTCTTAACTGGACTGGCTGTAGGAACGATTGCTTATGCACAATCAAAGTCTTTACCTACAGTTGATAAAGTAGAACTCGATAAGTATTTAGGTGTTTGGTATGAGGTTGCTCGTAAGCCAATGTTCTTTGAACGTAAATGCGCTTATAACGTGACAGCAACTTATACGTTAAACGAAAATGGCAATATTGTTGTTGATAACAAATGTTATGATAGTGAGGGTGCTTTACAACGCAGTTTAGGTGAGGCGTTTGTTGCGAATGCGCCTTTTAACACCAAATTAAGAGTGAGTTTTTTACCAGAAGGTGTGCGTTGGATTCCTGTTGCACGCGGAGATTACTGGGTTTTAAAGCTTGATGAAGATTATCAAACCGTGCTTGTGGGTGAACCACGCCGTAAATATCTATGGGTGTTGTCACGTACACCTCAGCCGAAAAAAGAAATTATTCATGAATATCTAAATTATGCCAAATCATTAGGCTATGATATCCGTGATGTGATTTACCCTGAACATCGTTAAATCGGTTATACTTAGTTAAAACCATGCTTGCATGGTTTTTTTATTTTTATATAGTGGATAATTCACGTTTTTAAGATACGTCCCAAATGCTTCTGAGGTCAAAATGTTAAAAGGCATCGCTTATTCAGTTTTGGCTTCTGTCACCTTTGGGGTTCTGTATTTTTACACTCAATTACTGGGTGCATTAGATAGTGAACAAACTTTTGGGTGGCGAATTATTGCCACAATTCCATTTTTGACTTTATTTATGTGGTTTAGTGGTGACTTGACGCATATCAAAACCATATTTAATCGAATCATAGCAAAGCCTAGTTTATTAGTGTTTCTAATGATCACTTCCATACTGACCTCGGCACAATTATGGTTGTTTTTATGGGGACCTATGCATGGTCGTGGGTTACAAGTTTCTTTGGGGTATTTCTTGTTGCCTTTGGTTCTTGTGCTTGCTGGAAGCTTTTTATATGGTGAGAAATTGTCTAAGTTACAGTATCTCGCAGTATTTTTGGCAGTATTTGGTGTTGGGCATGAGATTTGGCGCCTAGGTACAATAGCTTGGGAAACTGCTTTTGTTGCTTTAGGTTATGCAGCTTACTTTATTCTTCGTAAAAAAATTCAAACGGACAACTTAGGTGGTTTTTGGTGGGATTTATTCTTGATCCTGCCAATTGCGATTTTCTTTACTCAGACAGGTGAAACTCCATATTTAAAGTTTTTAGAGCATCCTAGTTTGGGAGTTGTCGTTCTAGGTTTGGGTTTGTTGAGTGCGATTGGCTTAGGAAGTTATATTTTAGCAAGTCGCTATTTGCCGCTGATTATTTTTGGTTTACTGGGCTATTTAGAACCTGTTTTATTGGCATTGGCATCGTTGGTGCTTGGTGAAAAAATTGGTCAAGGTGAATGGTTGACCTATATTCCTATTTGGTTGGCCGTATTGGTATTGGTAATTGAAGGGGCGTTACATCTTTATCAGCAAAGGCGTCGCAAGCAGCATTTGGAATTGAATTTAAAACAGTATTCGCAACTTTTAGGCGATGATGAAGAGATTGGGCGCTGAATAAACCAGTTAAACTGGTTTTCTTGCTTTAATTTTAAATATAAATAATAGCTTAGGTTTATGAGTCGAAAAATTAAGATACGAACATATTCTTTAGTTAGGCAACCGACTTCACCATTACAATTGAAAAATGGTTCTCCAAGCCAAGAAATAGGGAAATAGACGATATTTTTCAGAACTAATCCGATCATTCCAATAAAACCCATCGATACTTCACAAGCATGGGGAATGCCAATAAGTAATAGTCATAATTTAAAATTCATTTTAGTTGTTTATGTGCTGTAGATAATTAGAGATCATTTTAAATACTTTATTCTTTTTATTTCATGTTTTTACATTAGTTTATACGATTTTTCTCGTTAAATGATTTGTCATGTATCACTTCCGTTTTTGCTTATTTTTAGCATACTGTTTGAGTCAAACAACGATAGCGTTAAGTTATCAGTAAAACTGTTATTAAAGTTAGACAAACAGCATGTATTTAGATGATTGCAAAAGGGTTTCCCTAAAATCACAAAAATAATTATAGGTATTTTATGAATTTATAGTCAATTAGGACAAAATCTTAACTCAATTAACAGCTTTTGATTCAATCTTGATGATAATTCCATTACAATTATGGCGTTTTAAAAATTCACGCCCAGTATAGATATTAAATTTGAGGACGTAACTGTGAGCAAAGACACTATTGTTGCCCTACACGCAGAACATCAAGGTCGTTGGAAAAACCGTGAAGAAATCGCGGAACGCATGATTGCTTTGATTGGTCAATTATACCGTGAGAAAAATATTGTTGTTTCTGTTTACGGTCGTTCTTTAATAAACCGTTCAGTGATTCAAATTTTAAAATCACATCGCCGTACACGTATGCTTGATGTAGAACTTTCAGTTGTTCATACCTTCCCAATTTTGGAAGCGTTAATGAAAATTGAAAACATTGGTTCTGCTGAAGTAGACATCGGTAAACTTGCTGTTGAATATAAAAATCAAGGTGGCGATGTAGATGCATTTGTTGCAAATGCCGTTGCTTCGATTGAAGGTAAAGCAAAATCTGAACAACCTAAAGATGTCGTTCTTTACGGTTTCGGTCGTATTGGTCGTATCTTGGCTCGCTTAATCATTAGCCAATCTGGTTTAGGTCGTGGTTTAAGCCTTAAAGCGATTGTAGTTCGTAAATCATCTGACGGTGACTTGGCGAAACGTGCTTCATTATTACGTCGTGACTCTATTCACGGTACTTTTGACGGTACAATTTCTGTTGATGAAGAAAACGAAGCAATCATTGCAAACGGTCAATTCATTAAAGTGATCTATGCTTCAAGCCCAAGCGAAGTGGATTACACCGCTTATGGTATTGAAAATGCGCTTTTGATCGACAATACAGGTAAATGGCGTGATGCTGAAGGTCTAAGCCAACACTTGAAATGTGCAGGTATTGCACGTGTAGTCTTGACTGCACCAAGTAAAGGTGAGATGAAGAACGTTGTATACGGCGTAAACAATACAGATATTTTAGATGAAGACAAAATCATCTCTGCTGCAAGCTGTACTACGAACGCAATTACACCTGTATTAAAAGTTTTAGATGACAAATACAAAGTATTAAATGGTCATGTTGAAACAGTTCACTCATTCACAAACGATCAAAACTTAATTGATAACTACCACAAGGCTGACCGTCGTGGTCGTGCTGCGACATTAAACATGGTGATCACTGAAACAGGTGCTGCGAAAGCGGTTGCGAAAGCATTACCAGGTCTTAAAGGCAAGTTAACAGGTAACTCTGTACGTGTTCCTACACCAAACGTTTCACTTGCGATCTTGAACTTAAACTTAGAGAAAGAAGTTGATCGTGAAGAAGTGAACGAATACATTCGTCAAATCTCGATTAATTCTAGCCTACAAGGTCAAATTGGTTATACAAACTCGACTGAAGTTGTATCAAGTGACTTTATTGGTTCACGTACTGCAGGTGTGTTTGATGCGCAAGCAACAATCACTTCTGGTACACGTTTAACAGCGTATGTTTGGTACGATAACGAAGTGGGTTATAGCTGCCAAGTATTGCGTATCGCTGAACAAATGTGTGGCGTAAGCTATACAAAAATTCCAGCTGAAACAAATGCATAATTTGTGAAAGTTGAAAAAAAGGAGCTGATTTAAAGCTCCTTTTTTTATACTTAGGTATATCTAAAATATTGTATTTTAATTTACCGTATGTTTAATTATGCTTCTAATAAATAAAAGTGCTTCATAATGAAAAAATATATATTTACTATTTTAGTTGCAAGTATCAGTATGCATATGGTTGTGCGGTAGATTTTGTGTGTAGGCTTCTTCATTTGAAAATTATATCGATTAAAAAAACGTTACAGATAGGTTTGTGCAACAAAGCCGAAATTATGTGAAAAATAATTAAAAAGCAGATTTATTTGAGTTTTTTAAAGAAGTTGATTGATTGCTTAATAAAATTCATGCAGAGCTGAGTAAATCTATTCGAGAAATTTATTAAAATGTGGCAAAATAGTCCGCTTTTAAGAATTTAGAGGATTGGCACATGCGCTTTGTTGATGAAGCAGTCATAACCGTAGAGGCTGGCGACGGTGGCAATGGCGTAGCCAGTTTTCGCCGTGAAAAATTTATCCCTTTTGGTGGTCCAGATGGTGGAGACGGGGGACGTGGTGGAAGTGTTTATATCCAAGCCGATGATGACACAGGTACGCTCGTAGATTATCGTTATACGCGTCGATTCCGTGCTGAACGTGGTAAAAATGGTCGTGGTGCAAACTGTTCAGGTCGCGGTGGTGAAGATGTTGTTTTAAGAGTACCTGTAGGTACAACCATCGTTGATATTGAGTCTGGTGATATTATTGGTGATTTGGTTGCTGATGGTCAACGTGTCAAAGTAGCCAATGGTGGTGATGGTGGTTTAGGTAACACACACTTTAAGTCTTCAACGAATCGTTCTCCACGTAAATGCACTCATGGTATCAAAGGTGAATACCGCGAAGTACGTTTAGAGTTGAAAGTACTTGCAGATGTTGGCTTGTTGGGTATGCCAAATGCAGGTAAATCAACGTTTATTCGTGCAGTCAGTGCGGCAAAACCAAAAGTTGCGGATTATCCATTTACCACAATGATTCCTAATCTTGGGGTGGTTGATGCAGACCGTCATCGTTCATTCGTCATGGCCGATATTCCAGGTCTGATTGAAGGTGCAGCAGAAGGTGCGGGTCTTGGGATTCGTTTCCTTAAGCATTTGGCACGTACTCGTATCCTGTTGCATATTGTTGATGTTCAACCGATTGATGGTTCAGATCCAGCGCATAACGCCAAAGCAATTTTGGGTGAGTTAGTGAAATTCTCACCAACTTTGGCAAAGCTCCCTGTGGTTCTTGTCTTGAACAAACTTGACCAACTTCCCGAAGAATCAAGAGAAGAGTGGTGTCAGCATATTCTTGATGAATTGCAATGGAAAGGTCCTGTATTTAAAACTTCTGGTTTGATGTCGGAAGGGACGAAAGAAGTTGTTTATTACTTAATGGATCAGATCGAGCAACAGCGTGAGCGTGAAGTTGAAGATCCTGAGTATGCAGCAGAAATGAAAGCATTCCGTGAGCAGCTTGAGGCTGAGACACGTGAACAAACCATCGCAGCAAAAGAAGCTTATCGTGCTATGCGTAAGGCTCAGCGTGAAGCTGGCTTAGAATACGATGAAGATGATTTTGATGATGATGAGGATGAAGGCGGCGTAGAAAGCATTTACGTTCGTGATTAGTGAACCGAGGAAAAAATGATAGAAGTGGTCGATGGGCAACGTCAGCTCAATGCGTGTAAACGAATCGTTGTTAAAATCGGATCATCTTTACTCACTGCAAATGGGCAAGGTCTAGATTTAAATGCGATTTCGCATTGGGCGAAACAAATTGCGGATCTACACAATGCTGGGCACGAAATTATTTTAGTGTCTTCAGGTGCGGTTGCGGAAGGGATGGTACGCATGAAACTTGCGAGTCGACCCACTGATTTACCCAGTTTGCAAGCTTGTGCTGCTATTGGCCAAATGGGTTTAATCCATACGTGGTCAAGCGTATTGGATCAACATGGGATTCAAACAGCACAAGTCTTACTCACGCATGATGATCTCGCTGATCGTCGTCGTTACCTTAACTCTTGTGATGCTTTGCAAAACTTGATCGATTGGCGTGTGATTCCTGTCATTAATGAAAATGATACCGTATCTACCGATGAGATTCGTTTTGGTGATAACGATACTTTAGCCGCAATGGTGGCGGGGCAGGTTCAGGCTGAGCTGTTGATTATTTTGACAGATCAGCAAGGCATGTTCGATTCTGATCCGCGTAATAATCCAAATGCCAAGTTATTTTCTTCGGTTCGTGCATTAGACGATACTTTATTTGAAATGGCGGGTGGTGGTGGTGTGCTTGGTCGTGGCGGTATGGTGACTAAAGTTCGTGCAGCACGTCTTGCAGCGAAGTCTGGTTGTCCTACTTTAATTGCTAGTGGTGAAAGTGACCATGTATTGGCTCGTTTAATGGCGGGTGAGATGCTTGGAACATTATTTACAACTGATAATGACCGTGTGACCGCTCATCAACAATGGCTTGCAGCTCATTTGCAAACCGCAGGTCGTTTAGTGATTGATGATGGCGCGGTTGAAGCGATCAAACTTAAGCATCGTAGTTTATTGCCTGTTGGTGTGAAAGCGATTGAAGGTCATTTTGATCGCGGTGATGTGGTTGAATGTGTTGATAAGAATGGTGCTCGTATTGCTGTTGGTCGTGTGAATTTTAGTTCTCGTTCAGCAGAAATGGTGAAGGGTTTACCTTCTGAGAAAGTCTACCAAGTTTTAGGTGAGGCTCGTTCTTTAGAAATGATTCATCGAGACCACATGGCAATTTACTAATTATTTATTTTAAACAATTTATGATTTATCTAACTATTTGTAAAAGCCTGCTTTTAATGTAGGCTTTTACTATTTTTATTTTTCAAGTAATCATGATTACTATGTGAATAGATCATGACTTGTTATTTATATTGACTTAGTGGTGTGTTATGAACTTGGACAACCTAAAAGATTTATTATATTTTTTAAATTTCACACAACAAAATGAAGTCTTCACTAAAAAATTTATATCAGGCGATTATACTCTTGTAATTGATTTTGAAAATAAGCAGATACAGTATCCAGAAAGTTTTGGTTTAATTATCAATGAACGTCAAACTTGTAATTTTTCCAGTAATGAAAATTTTGTTGTTTTTGAATGTGTACATCGTTTATTAGAAAAAGGTTATAAACCTGAACATATTGAGCTGGAACCAAAATGGAAGCTTGGACACGGCGCAAGTGGTGGTCGGGCAGATATTTTAGTGAAAAACTATCAGAATGAACCCTTTTTAATTATTGAATGTAAAACATTTGATAAAGAATTTAATAAGGCTTGGAAAGACACGCTTGAAGATGGTGGTCAACTTTTTAGTTATGTAGAACAAGAAAAATCAGTTGAATTTGTGTGTTTATATGCCTCGCAATGGAGTGAAAAAGAGAAAAAAATTGATGACCAGCAACGAATTATTTCTGTTAAAGACAACCCAATTATTTTAAAAGATTTACCTGATGCACTCCATTATAGCAATGCCAAGAACGTTAGAGAACGTTTTAAGGTATGGAAAGAGACTTACCAGTTAGAAGCCACAGAAAAAGGTATTTTTGAAGATAATATTCTGGCCTATCAAATTGGTAAAGACAAATACACTCTAGCGATTGATACTCAACCGATTAATAGTATGAATATTAAGGGTAAGTATCACGAGTTCCGCACTATTTTGCGTAAACATAATGTATCACGCCGTGAAAATGCCTTTGAGGTTTTAGTAAATTTATTTTTATGCAAAATTGTTGATGAAACACAAAACCCAGAAGATTTGCATTTCTATTGGAAAGGCATGGCATATGATAGTTATTTCGACTTAGTCGATCGTCTGCAAAAGTTGTATAAAATTGGTATGGATCAGTTTTTACAGCAAGATATTGTTTATGTAAGCCAAGATGATATTGATAAAGCATTTTGGGTAATCAAACAAAAGCCTAATGCAACTGAGCAACGGATTAAAGAATTATTTAAACAACTTAAATTTTATAAAGGTTTAGATTTTGAGTTTATTAAAGTATCGAATAAAGAAAAGTTCGAAAAAAATGCCAAAATTTTGATTGAAATCATTCAAATGTGGCAAGGCTTACGCCTCACATCGACCGAAGAAAACCAATTCTTGGGTGATATGTTTGAATATTTCTTGGATAATGGGATTAAGCAAAGTGAAGGGCAATTTTTTACTCCAATTCCAATTTGTAAATTTATTGTGTCGGCATTGCCATTAGAAATGATGTTGCAAAAACATTCTGAGCCGTTAAAAGTGATTGATTATGCGTGTGGTTCGGGACATTTCCTTAATGAGTATGGTTCTCAAGTCAGTAAATTACTCAAACCAATTAAAGATATTGATGAACCGAATAGTTACTATGCCCAAACCTATGGCATTGAAAAAGAAGATCGTTTAGCCAAAGTCTCAAAAGTCGCGTCTTTCATGTATGGACGTAATGAAGTCAATATTTTTGATGCGGATGCTTTAGTTTCGCATGAAGATATTAAGCCTGAAAGTTTTGATATATTGGTTGCTAATCCTCCATTTGCAGTAGAGGATTTTTTACAAACCATTGGTGAAGTCGAACGAGAAAAATTTAAATTATTTAATTTGGTCAATAATCCAAGCAATAATAATATTCAGTGTTTCTTTTTAGAGCGTGCTCAACAACTACTTGCTCCTGACAGTGTGATGGGGGTGATTGTACCAAGTTCAATTTTAAGCAATGGTGATAGCATTCACATTGCTACGCGAGAGATTTTACTACAATACTTTGATTTTTTAAGTATTGTGGAGTTAGGTAGTCAGACTTTTGGTAAGACGGGTACGAATACCGTTATTCTTTTCTTACGCCGTAAAGCCGAACGTCCTGAACAGGCGGTTCAGTTTAAAAATCGGGTAGGAAATTTCTTTGCTGATTGGGAAACTGAAAAAGCCAGTGCAGGTGGTGCATATTTAGATATTAAAGTGGTTGAAAAATACTGTCAGCATATAGATGTAAATTATGATGTTTATCAGAGCCTTTTAATGGGTAACTTAATTGATGATTTGTTAGAAATTGAGATTTTTAAAGATTATCAAGCTGATTTTTATAAACAAACTGAAATCGTGAATTTGCAAAAACAAAAACAATTTAAAGCGAAAAGTAAAGAACAACAACAAGCAGAACTTGATAGGCGTTTGTTGAGCTATTTAATTACGATTGAAAAGGACAAGCTTTATTACTTTATGCTGACACAATACAATGCTTTGGTTGAAAATAAAGCTCGTCCATTATTGGTGGTCAAAAGCCCAAGTGATAACAAAGAACAGAAGAAGTTTTTAGGTTATGAATGGAGCAGTGCTAAAGGTAATGAGGGTTTAAGTTATTTGGGTGGTGCAGCCGTGTTTGATATTCAAACGCCATTATTTGACCCGAAAAACCGTGATAACAGCGAAAAAATTAGTTATGTGATTCGTCAGAATTTTAATGGTGAGCAGGTGGCGATTCCTGAGCATTTAACACCGTTTGTTTCACAAGTGTATTTGCATGATGTGCTTGATTTTAGTCGTAAAGAGTTTAATAAAGTCTTTAATTTATCAGCTCAAAGTAAAGTTGAAATTGAAACCAAATGGAAGTTGGTGAAGTTAGATGAAATTGCAGTTGTAAAAAAAGGGCAGTCAATTACTCAAAAAGATACCAAAGATGGAATGATTAAAGTTGTTGCTGGTGGTATTGATTACGCGTATCTACATAATGAGTCAAATCGTGATGAGAATGTGATAACGATCAGCGCATCTGGTGCAAATGCTGGGTATGTAAATTTTTGGAAAGAAAAAATTTTCGCATCAGACTGTACAACAGTACAAGCCGAAACAAAAGATAAGACACTTTATATTTTCTGTGTTTTAAAAGTATTTGAATCATATATTTATAATATGGCAAGGGGTTCAGCACAACCACATGTCTATCCAAAGGATATTGCTAACTTTAAAATCCCACTTCCACCTTTAGATATTCAACAGAAAATTGTTGAAGAATGTGAGATGGTGGATTTACTTGCTGAAGATAGTGCGAATAATATTCAATCTTATAAATCACAGTTAGAATTATTATTTAGTCAATCTGATCGCAATGTGCAGAAAATTAAATTAAAAGAAGCACTATCATTAAAAGCAGGGAAATTTATTAAAGCTTCTGAAATTCAAGATCAGTTTGAAGAACATCTATATCCATGTTATGGCGGAAATAATTTAAGAGGATATGTAGAAAATTATAATCAAGAGGGAGATTACTGTTTGGTGGGTCGTCAGGGGGCATTATGTGGAAATGTGACATTTGCTCAAGGTAAATTTTATGCAACAGAACATGCTTTAGTGGTCACGCCCCTTATTCCAATACATCCAAAATGGTTGTTTTACTACTTGGTAGAATTGAATCTAAATCAATATGCAACTGGAGTTGCTCAACCTGGTTTATCGGTTGGTAATTTAGACAGTATTCTACTGAATATTCCATCTTTGGAAGAACAAGAAAAAATCGTTCAACAGATCGAGATATTAGAAACACAAATTGCGCAGGCGCAAAAAATCATTGATGATGCACCACAGCAAAAACAAGCGATTTTGCAAAAGTATTTGTAAATCTACACGGTAAAATCACATTAAGAAAAAACTCGTTTAGGCGAGTTTTTTTATTTTTGAAATTTGAGGCAAAGGCTTATTTTCTCCCATCATGTACGGGTGGTCAGCCAATGACAACATATCTAGATCTTCTTCACTATTTCCATAAGCATAGATATATTGATAGTCCTCTAAATTGTATTGTTGCAAAATCCGTAATTTTTTCTGTTCACGGCTACAATCTTGAGAGCGATAACGACCTGTTAAAGTACCATTCTTAATTTCTGTTTGAGTACAAATCAACTCAATATTAAGCAATTCACAGATTGGTGCTAAATATAAATCGACTGACGCAGAAACAAGAACAATATGATCACCACGCTGTTGATGGAGATAAAGCTGCTTTAGTAAAGCTGGATCTAATTGTTTTAATAATTTTTGCGCATACTCATCAACCAAATTTTCTACAAATGTGGCGGAGATACCTTCAAACATCGTTTGAAATAGTCGAGGTCTCATCGCATGTGCAGGATATAAGCGTAAATAATAGGCTTGAATCCAAGGGAGTATGGTTAAGCCTTTTTTTACAATGTGACGCTTTGATAGGGTAAAGAAAATAAACCCCGTAAAACTATCTTTAGGATAGAGCGTGCCATCAAAGTCAAATAAAGCAAGATTTATAGTTTTATGCGTTTGGCTCTTTGCATGCATGTCTCATATCGTCCATTTACACGGCTTGCAAACCAGTTTGTATTGTAATCACGACTCAGTTTTGGTCCTGAAATAACGACTTGTGGCATGGTTGCATAAATTGGTTCTTTTTTGGTTTTATTTTGATATAGCTTTTGTACAGCTAAATAAGTTTGAGTATCTTCAAATTTTTTCTCTTTCTCTTTTTTCAAATCATTACGAATTTGGCGTGGTGTCACTAAAATATTATTTTGAGCAAAAACAGCGATGAGCTCTTTTTCACTTTGGCTTTGGTTTGATTTCACATCGCCATCTTTATTGTAAAGTAATAGATCACCATCGAGACTGATTTCAGTCTTGGTGAGTGCATTTAACATACTTTGAAACGCTGCATTTCGACTTGAGTAAACACCAGAATTGTAGTCTGCAAAGCGATAGATTGCTTTGTCATAATCAGCAGGATATTCCATTAATCGATGAATACCATAGTATAAACCGCCATATTGGGTATATAGATCATTACGCAATTCGGCAATACTACCACTTTGGCGTTTATGTTCTTTGGCGTAATTAATATGAACCTGCATTGAACCCAATGTCGTGATCGGATTCATTTTTTCCCCGATATCTTGTCCAACGAGTTTCGCTGCACCCGTTAATGCACTGACATGATAATGTTTTGACATGTAGTCGAAAATCTCACGGTAGAGCAAATCAAGCTCGCGCTCCGTTTTAACTTTACGCATTTGACTCATGTAATTATTTTCTGGAGAAGGTTGATTTTTGAGTACGTCCTCAAAATAGCCTGCGACTGTTCCACCTATGGTTTCACCCAACTTTGCTTCAAATTTTTCTTTGAGTCGAGTATTAATTTCTTGTACTGCTTTTTCTCCAAGTCCTGAGACGGCTGGATCAGCAACAAAGTTGGATTCCTGATCTACCACAGCAACCACACTACATACGTTCTGCTTGGTTTTTGGAATGCTGAGTTCCTGCATAATGTCAAAAATATCCTGTGCCCAGGACTGTCGGTCATTCACACGCGCTGGAATGACTTTCTTAATTTGTTCTGCTTCCATTTCTGGTTCTTTGCCATTAGACCACCATGCTTTATCTCCACAAGCTGTTAAGCTGAGACATGCAGTGAGGATGCCCATAATTTTTAATAAAGGACGAGTAGGGAATGATTTATTCATAATCAGAACAACACCACATAAAAAGATGAGTCAAATGGGCGAATGAAGTATACTATGTTGCTCAGAATTTGTAAGAATATATATGTATATCGGTTCATATCAACTGTCAAATAATTTGATTGTTGCACCTATGGCAGGCGTAACAGATAGACCCTTTCGGACACTATGTAAATATTTTGGTGCAGGTCATGCCGTAAGTGAAATGATGACGGCTGATAAAACCTTACGTATGAGTAAGAAAAGTTTATATCGGGCAAATTTTGATGGCGAACTTGCGCCAATTTCAGCACAAATTGCGGGTTCTGACCCAGAGCAACTTGCGGAAGCTGCTCGTTACCAAGTCGCTAACGGTGCACAAATCGTTGATATCAATATGGGTTGTCCAGCCAAAAAGGTTTGTAACAAGTTGGCAGGTTCAGCATTATTACAAGATGAAGATTTAGTAGCCCGAATTCTAGATGCGGTGGTTGCGGCCGTGGATGTGCCAGTGACTTTAAAAACCCGACTGGGATTTTTAAATGGTCATGAAAATATTTTGCGTGTGGCAAAACGTGCTGAAGAATCAGGAATTTCAGCTTTAGCCTTACATGGTCGTACGCGTGAAGATATGTATTTGAACACAGCCCGTTATGAGCTGATTAAGCAGGTAAAAGAACTGATTGATATTCCATTGATTGCCAATGGTGATATTGATAGTCCTGAGAAAGCTAAATATGTCCTAGACTATACTGGCGCAGACGCGATTATGATTGGACGTGCTGCACAAGGTCGACCATGGATATTTCGGGAAATAGCACATTACTTAAAAACAGGTAAACACTTGGCAGCGCCTGATATTGCTGAAGTCAAAGCTGTGCTATTAGGGCATTTATCAGAATTATATCAATTCTATGGCGAATATTCTGGTTGTCGTATTGCGCGCAAGCATATTGCTTGGTACACCAAAGGCTTGCGTTCGAGTAATGAATTTCGCCAAAGTATGTATAAAGTAGAGAGTACTGCTGATCAGGCCAAGGTTGTAGAAGCATATTTTGATCAATTGCTTGATCTAGGGCAGCGTATGAGTGATGTGGAAGTTGAACAGGTCAATTTACTAGACATTAAATAGTGATGCTATTTTTATTTGTTTAAAAGCCTGTAATGATGGATGAGTTTCATTACAGGCTTCCGATTACTCTAAATGTGCAGTGATTTTTTGCAGAATTTGAAAGATCACATCAAATTCACTTTGCAATGGTGTGCTTTTTCGTGTCACCAATGCCAATGTGCGGTTCGGGGCATCTTCAATTGATTTTACTGCAATTTCTTCATTGAAATGAATCATGCTGTTTTTCAGGGCAATTTCGGGTAGCAGTGTAAAGCCAAGATTTGACGAAACCATTTCCACTAAAGTTGGAAGAGAGCTTGCCTTTAAGCGATGATCATTTTTGCGCTCACCCACAGGGCAGGCACTTAAGGTGTGATCTCGTAAACAATGACCTTCTTCGAGTAGCATCAGACGCGATAAGTCCAAATCATCTAGTGAGTTTGCATTCTCAGCATTCTTGTCATTTTTATTGTAGACAACAAATAAATTTTCTTTCGCAATTTCTGCAACCTTTAATCCACGAGTGTCAAAAGGCAGCGCCAGAACAATCATATCTAAATTGCCGTGTTCTAGCTTTTCTACGATTTTCTCACTTTGAGCTTCGTGTAAATGAAGCTGAATCTTCGGCAGTTGTCGATGCACTTCATCAAGTAGTTGAGTCAAAATAAATGGTGCAATCGTAGGAATAATACCGAGATGTAGATCACCTGTTAATGGTTCACTCATTTCTCTACTTAGGCGCATTAAATCTTGTGCATCGGCAAGTAATACTCGTGCACGTGCAACGACTTGTTCGCCTAATGGGGTTAAACGAACGTTTTGACGATCACGCTCAACTAGGACGCCACCTAAGAGGCGCTCTAGTTCCATGATACCACCCGACAAAGTAGATTGAGTGACAAATGAACGGCGCGCAGCTTCAGTAAAATGTAAAGTTTCTGACAACGTAACTAAATACGATAGCTGTCTTAATGAGGGTAATGCAGCCATAAAGTCCTAGTGTGATGATCTAAAGTGATGAGCAAACAAACCGCTAAGTTGTGGAATGAAGTGAGCAGGAATATCATGCCCCATTCCTTGAATTAATTCAAATTTAGCACCAGAAATCGCCTTTGCAACAGCTTTCCCGTGACTTGGTGGTAATAAACGATCTTTTGAACCATGTACAACCAAAGTCGGTTGAGTAATATTTTTGTTCAATGCTAACAAAGAACCTGTACATAATATTGCTAAAAACTGTTGAAGTACACCCGCTGGGTAAAAACTACGGCGATATAGTTTACGAATGGTTTGAATTGCTTCAACTTGATTCACATAACCTGGTGATCCAATAATATGAAATACTTTCAAACTATGATTCACAATCGCATCTTCGTCATGTGCTTCAGGTTTGCCTAATAAACTGAAAAGTTGTTTTGGAAACGGCGGTGGCAGGAAGGGTTGATTATTACTGGTAAATAATAATCCGACTTTCTCAACTTTTTCTGGATATTTCGCTGCTACGATTTGAGAGATCATGCCACCCATTGAAGCGCCTATGAGATATGTTTTTTCAAGCCCCAATTGGTCGATTAACATCGAAACATCATCAGCCATATCATATAAAGTGTAAGGTGCACCTTCGTTACCAAGCCCAATGATGAAGCGACTCATGAGTTTCATCGTATTGAGGCGTTTTCTTTTTTCACGAATTTTTGAAGATAAACCAATATCACGATTATCGAAACGGATAACGCGAAAGCCTTGATCAATCAATGATTTACAAAAGAAGTCAGGCCAAAACAGCATTTGAGCACCTAAACCCATAATCAATAGAATTGTTGGGTGTGCTGGATTGCCGCCCATTTCAACATGCAGTTCAATACCATTACCTAAAGTGACTTTGGTTTCTTGCATAAATGGAGCATAAGGTGACACATTAAATTGTAAAGCACTGTTCATGGCATTCATTCCGAATTGAATTCTTTTTATAGAATTAGAGTCTGCTAGAAATTTCTTTCTTAACAGACTCTAATTTAAACCTTAAACTTGTGCTGGAATCAAGTCTGGAACAAGTTTGGTTAAAGTTAAACGTTGTTTGCTTGCAGTCGCACCTAAAAGCACAAAACCTCTCAATGTACCTTCATCATCTGCTGCTCTAGCAAGCATACCATCTTCAAACTCTTCAGTTTCCCAATTCACGTCCACACCAATTGGTGCAGGTAATACAGTCAATGGTGCAGCAGGTGTTTTTACCGCAACAGGCATTGCAGGGTAGTGTACAGCAGTACTTTGCCCGCTCAGTGTTTTTGCTAATGCACGTGCTTGTTGCATGATTGGCATGACATATGGCAGTAATGTTCCATTCACTTCTGCACAGTCACCCACCGCATAGATGTCAGGCTGGTTGGTTTCCAATAGGGTATTGGTAATGATGCCACGACTTGTTTGAATATCTGCAGCTTTTGCTAAAGATATATTTGGCTGTAAACCAATCGCTGAAAGAACGATATCTGCAATTAAAGTCTGACCTGTTGCCAAAGTCACTTCGTAATCTTCACCATCATTGATTTTGGTTACTTTTTCAACAGTGGTCGACAATGCGAATTTAATACCCGCTTGCTCTAAGTTTGTTTTAAATGCTTCAGCAACGTGATTTGGTAGCAAGCGACCAAGTGGTTGTGGTGCAAGATCAATTACTGTGACATCGTAGTTGCTATGTAATAAATCATTGGCAAATTCACAGCCAATTAACCCAGCGCCTAGAATCAAAACGCGTTTATCTTTACGCTTTGCTAAATTTTCACGGAACGTACGGTAGTCGATCAAGGAATTCACGACATGAATATCATCACTACCATCACCAGCAATTGCTAAACGAATTGGGTTTGCACCTACTGCAAGGACCAGTTTTGAATAAGGTTGAGTGAAAATTTCACCATTTTTTTCTAAAGTGATTTCATGTTGTTCAGCATTAATTTCTTTCACCAAGGTTTCAGCTTCAATGCGCATATTCAGTTGCGTTGCCATTTTAGCTGCATCACCTAGGGCAATTTGTTCAGGTGCTTTATTCCCTGCAAAGGCATTAGATAATGTTGGTTTTGCATAATTTACCGCATCATCTGCGCAGATCATAACGAGTTCTTGTTCTGGGCTAAGTTTGCGAAACTCACGTGCAACAGTATAGCCTGCCATGCCCGATCCGATGATGACGATAGGATGCATTATATTCTCCAGTATTTCTTTCAATAAAAACAAACGATAGGAAAAAAAAGACCATGATCATGATCACGGTCTTTTAGATCTATTTAGATTTCAATCATTTCAAAATCAGCTTTTGAAACGCCGCAATCTGGGCAAGTCCAATCATCAGGGATATCTTCCCATTTGGTACCTGCTGCAATGCCGTCTTGTGGCCAACCATCTGCTTCGTCGTAAATCCACCCACAAACGATACATTGATATTTTTTCATGTGACTCTCCAAACTGATAGGTATGCTCAAATTGCCTTTCAGTAAAACTATTCCATAATGTCGCTACGATCGCTGTAATACAACAAACTTGTGTTAATCAGGAGTTAGATTTTTACGCAGAACGCCATTTAAGTAAAGCAAATGTAAGAGTTTAATCATTTATGTAGAAAGTGGAATGGCAATTTGTTCTGAAAGTCTTGTTATTTGAGCAATTACTCTAATTTTTTATGGATCTGTATATCTCTATCGCATTTTAAAAACAGTAAAAGTATAAATATAAGGTGGTTGAAAAGTAACCAGGCAGAGTAAAACTTGAAGTGCGACATAAACCACCTAATTAATTTAAAGGGTTTATGGAGTATATAAAATTGTCATA
>NZ_JANHGP010000061.1:0-22127 GCF_024494585.1 Acinetobacter sp. 5862 | reverse complement strand
CACTTGCCATGTGAGAGTAAGTCATCGCCAGCTTTTAAATCTAAACACCCCTAACCTAACGGTTAGGGGTGTTTTTTTTGGCAAAGAGTTTTATATTATGAATGATTCTTTGTAGGAAGTTAAAGTAATCGAACCAATTGAATATTTTTTTAATTTTAAATTTTCCCAAGCGCTTGCTTGGTTTTTGTGGTTTTGATACCTTAGTGCTCACTAAATACTCGAAAACAATGATCAATAATTATTAGGAAGCAAGCATGCTACTCAACCCTTTATATTACACCGAGCAACATTTAGCCTTTGCTGAGAGTGTTAGGCGCTTTACTGAAAAGGAAATTAGTCCTTTTATCAATGAGTGGGATGAAGCGGAAACCTTTCCGAGAGAACTTTATAAAAAGGCTGCTGATATTGGCTTGCTTGGTGTTGGCTTTGATGAAAATTATGGTGGTATTGCGGGAACGGATGCATTTTATACTCTGCTTGCCTCAGTGGAGTTGGCGAAGTGCGCATCAGGTGGTTTGGCTGCATCATTGCTTTCACATACGATTGGAACACCACCAATTCAGCATTTTGCTCAAGAAGAGGTCAAGGCTGAAGTTTTACCACAAATTTTGTCAGGAGAGAAAATCTCTGCATTAGCAATTACTGAACCTAGCGGTGGTTCGGATGTTGCGGCTTTAAAAACCAAAGCGGTTCGAGATGGTGACGATTATATTGTCAGTGGTGAAAAGACCTTTATTACATCGGGTATTCGAGCAGATTATTATTCAGTAGCAGTACGTACTGATCCTGATGCTAAGGGGGCTAATGGTATTTCAATGCTGTTGATTGATGCGCATAGTGAAGGCATTAGAAAATCAAAGTTAGATAAAATGGGGTGGTGGGCATCTGATACCGCGCATTTGCACTTTGATAGTGTACGAGTGCCAGCCAAAAATTTACTTGGTGCCGAAAATATGGGCTTCTTTGCCATTATGAACAACTTTAACATGGAGCGATTTTTTCTTGCAGCCAGTAGCTATGGTTATGCATTAGTTTGCTATGAAGAAGCTTTGGATTGGGCTAAACAGCGACAAACTTTTGGTAAACGCTTAATTGATCATCAAGTTGTTCGTCATAAGCTAGTAGATATGGCGACACGTTTAACTTCAACTCGTGCGTTATTGGAAGATACAGCCTATCGTTTAGGAAAACCAGAATTGCAGGGTAATGAACTGATTGCACAAATTTGCATGCTTAAAAATGTAGCAACACAAACCATGCAATTTTGTGCTGATGCTGCCGTTCAGACTTTAGGAGGGATGGGTTTTATGCGTGGCACAAAATCTGAACGTATCTATCGTGAAGTGAAAGTGAATATGATTGGTGGTGGTGCAGAGGAAATTATGAAAGACCTTGCCAGCCGCCAACTCGGTTATTAAGCGAAATTTTAAGACTTTAAACCATGATGAGATTGGTCTAAAGCCGTATTTATAAAAGAACAACTCGTTAAATAATAATTTAGGAAGAATAGCATGGATGGCTTATCACTTAACCCGATTTATTACACAGCAGAACATCGAGCTTTTGCAGACAGTGTCAAACGTTTTGTAGAAAAAGAAATTTCACCTTATGTGAATGAATGGGATGAGGCAGGAATATTTCCACGAGAACTTTATCAAAAGGCTGCAAGTGTTGGTTTAATGGGTCTCGGCTATGATGCTGAACATGGTGGCATTCCCGATGCAGATGCCTTTTATGTCATGTTGGCAGCAATTGAGATGGCAAAAGCTGGATCTGGTGGTGTGCATATTTCGCTTATGATCCATAGCATTGGAAAACCACCCATTCATCATTTTGCTCAACCTGAGATTCGTAATGAAGTTATGCCACAGATTATTGCAGGTGAAAAAATATCAGCCTTGGCAATTACAGAGCCTAGTGGCGGTTCTGATGTCGCTTCAATTAAAACCAAAGCAGTTCGAGAAGGAGACCATTATATTTTAAATGGTGAAAAGACCTTTATTACCTCAGGGATTCGTGCTGATTATTATACGGTTGCTGTAAAGACGGATCAGCAAGCACAAGGCGCCAAAGGTATTTCTATGTTACTGGTCGATGCAAATAGCAAGGGAATAACCAAATCACCTTTACAGAAAATGGGTTGGTGGGCATCAGACACAGCGCATTTGCATTTTGACAATGTCCAAGTCCCAGTTAGTCATTTGTTGGGTGAGGAAAATGCTGGTTTTAAAGTCATTATGAATAACTTTAATATGGAGCGTTTTTGGCTAGCAGCGATGGCATATGGTTATGCCTTGGTCTGTTATGAGGAAGCCTTAGATTGGGCAAAACAGCGTCAAACTTTTGGAAAGCGCTTGGTGGATCATCAGGTGGTTCGCCACAAACTTGTAGATATGACAACTCAATTGACTACAACACGAGCATTATTAGAAGATACAGCTTATCGAATGGGACAAAAACAGTTACAAGGGGCAGACCTCATTGCACAAATTTCGATGTCAAAAAATGTAGCGACTCGTACCATGCAATTTTGTGCGGATGCGGCTGTGCAAACTTTGGGTGGAATGGGTTTTATGCGTGGAACGAAATCCGAACGAATTTATCGTGAAGTCAAAGTGAATATGATTGGTGGTGGTGCTGAAGAAATCATGAAAGATTTGATTAGTAAGCAGCTAGGCTATTAATACTTTTATGACGAATAAAAAGTGCGGTTAATTTCCGCACTTTTTATTTTCAAATTTATTCTAGTTCAGCTAATTTTTCTAAAGAGATTTGGCGGATTTCAAATATAGGTTGTTTCAAAAATGAGTTCAAAGTTTTTATATCGATAAATTTTATATTATCTAAGGCAATACCTTGGATACTGTTTTTTTCAGCATCGTAACGAATATCTGGAGTTTGTTCGATAAATTGTTTGAATAACAGCGGACTGTCGCTTAATTCTGCAAGAGGTTTGTCCATTAAAGCTTCAAACGCATAGTCCATCGCATAAATATTGGCTTCCCACGACACATCACTAAAATTTTCATCTTGGCTAGAAATAATGCTGCCAGTTTCATAGCCACTAAAATAGTCTTCTTCAGAGTTGATCCAGAGTACATAGCAGGGCTGTGATGCATCAACTTCTAATAATTGGTACCAGACAATACCTGAGATTTTAGCAAATTCAAAAGCATCATCTTCATTCAGTTTAGGAATTTCACCATCATCTATATTAAAAGTTTTTCCTGTTTTTTCTAAAATTAAAGCTTCAAGTTTTTCGTAGATTTCATCATCTGCTTCACCATTGCCAATGTCATAGTTACATAGTTCATCATAGTATAAGCCTTCGACGACTAGTGATTTGTATGCCTTTTCAGCTTCAGCTTTATCTGTATAAATCTGCTTGATCGCCCCAGTTGAAACACAATTGGTCAGATGCCATTCATCATTATAGGCAAAGTCATTTTGACGAATCACGTATTGGATATTGCTCATTTTTATTTCCCCTTAAATTAAGCGATTTTCATTTTTAAGTCTTGCAGTTTGGCTGCGCTTTGCGGGACGGCCATTCCATTGTCCATCCAGAGTTCAAAACGCATTGGATTGAAAAAGAAGTCTGGACTAATATCAAAATCAATAAATTTAGCTTCGCTTTTTCCCATCATGGGAAGAATGGTATTGATAAACCAACTATTGTGAGTGATCAGTAAAGATTTTAGTTGTCCTGTCACTGATAATGGCGAGAGTAGTGTTGCTGATAGCTTTGGGTTATCAATCACATCTGAGTGGAATTTTTCGAGGCGTTTAGCCAGTCCATCTGTAGGAATATCCTGCATGGCTGCAACAAAATCGCCAATCGTTGGAATGAAGCGGTGGTGGAAATCCACCAGTAAATGATCTTTTTCGCAAAGGTCTTTGACCTCGATACTTTTGCCAGCACTATTTTCGAAGTGATGTCCAAAGATTGGAATAATCACTTCCTGAACCCCCCAAAAGGTATGCAGGATACGATGGCGGTTATCGGTACAAAGCATTTTGGTGCTGTCAATCAAAGCATGAATATCAATATAATCTTCAAGCTCGCCCCCACGACGTTTTACTGAAATATTGGCATGTTGGACTGGATTCATGGCATTATTATTCTGCTGTTATATTGCTTGCAGATTAACAAAGAATTTTTACAATAGAAATACCATGATTGGGTGGAACGTTAAGTTATGTCGTCTCATATCTTACTTATTTTAAAGCCATTTCCCAAACCATTTCAGTCAGCTCATCCACTTTGACTTTACCTTCAGGTCTGTACCAAGTCACCGACCAAGAAATAGAACCACCAATCAATCGACGCCAAATAAATGCATCATGTTTAACTTTGCCTTGATCACGTAATTTTTCAATCACATTCAGCCAAACTTGCTCATATTCATTACGCATCTTTAGAAGATAGTCTTGTTTCTCTTTGGAGAGGGCAAACCATTCATGAACGAGTACGGCCATTGCTGCACCTGTATCCCCAGTAATCGAAATCAGTTCAGCTTTGATTAAATCACGTAATTGTTGTTCTGGCTCATTTGAACGTTCAGCCGCTTCTTTAAGCCGTACAAAGTTATAAATAATGGTTTGTTCCATGACAGTCGCTAAAATTTCATCTTTACTTTTGAAATGATGGAATAAGCTACCTGACTGGATACCAATAAATTCACCTAATTGGCGAACCGTGGTTTTGTCATAACCTTGTTTATAAAATAAATAAGCAGCACCAAGCAGCAAACGCCCACGTGGGCTATCGTCAAAACATACAATTTTAGGTATTTGCTCAATTGAAGTTGCGATCATGCCAGTCCGTCTATCCTATTAAATCTAGTGAGCATTGTAACAAAATTCATTTCATGAATTGTCTTATCTTTTTATAACAAGCATTTGCTTGAGTTTGTCTATTTTTGCCAATACAGCATATCATTATGTCCTTTGCAAACCAAGCACTTGCTTGGTAATGTTGGAGCAACTTAGAAATAATAATGAGAAAACTCATGGCAAGCGTCAAGCAGGATGATCAGAAGCTAATCAAAATTGGGTGTGCATCAGGCTTTTTGGGGGATACCAACACAGCCGCATTTCAGTTGGTCCATCTGAGTGATATTGATTATCTGGTTTTTGATTATCTGTCAGAAATTACCATGTCGATCATGGCAAAGGCAATGATGACTGATCCAAATCATGGTTATGCATTGGATTTTGTTAGCCGAGTGATGGCACCACTGATTAATAAAATTGCTGAGAAAAAAATCAAAGTCATTAGTAATGCTGGCGGTGTTAATCCTTTAGCGTGTCGTGATGCCTTACAAAAAATAATTGATGAAAAAGGCTTGGATTTAAAAGTTGCTGTGGTACTTGGGGATGATGTGTTACCCAAACATGCTGAATTACTGAAACAAAATGTTCAGGAAATGTTTAATGGTGATGCTTTACCACACCATGTAGCCAGCAGTAATGCCTATTTAGGGGCGATTGCGATCCGTGATGCCTTGGATTTAGGTGCGGATATTGTGATTACGGGGCGTGTAGTTGATTCGGCTGTGGTACTTGCGCCATTACTGCATGAATATCAATGGTCACTGGATGATTATGATAAGTTGGCTCAAGGCTCATTAGCAGGGCATGTGATTGAATGTGGTGCTCAATGTACAGGTGGTAATTTTACCGATTGGCGTTTAGTACAAGGCTTTGACAATATGGGCTTTCCAATTGTAGAAGTCAGTGCCGATGCTTCCTTTATTGTGACTAAACCACAAGGCACAGGTGGCTTGGTTTCAACAGCAACAGTCGCAGAACAAATTGTTTATGAGATTGGTAATCCTCAAGCTTATTTACTTCCTGATGTGACGGCTGATTTTAGCCAAGTTCATGTAGAGCAAATCGGTGAAGATCGAGTAAAAGTAACAGGTGCAATAGGTCGTGCACCAACGCGGCAATATAAAGTCAGTGCTACCTATGCGGATGGTTATCGTGTTTTAGTGAGCTTCTTAATTGCAGGTCGTGAAGCACCTGAAAAAGCGCAAACTATTGCCGATGCGATTCTAAATAAATGCGAACGTGTATTGGCTTTACGTTCAATTCCGCCATTTAGTGAAAAATCGGTGGAGATTCTGGGTATCGAAAGTACCTATGGCCCGCATGCCAGAGTGAAAGATAGCCGTGAAGTGGTCGTCAAGATTGCTGTGAAACACATGTTTAAAGAAGCCTGTATGTTCTTTGCTTCGGAAATTGCACAGGCATCTACAGGTATGGCACCTGCATTAGCGGGGATTGTTGGTGGTCGTCCTAAAGCTTCGGCAGTGGTGAAGCTTTTCTCTTTCTTAATTGATAAAGATCAAATCAAGGTTGAGGTGGATTTTGCAGGGCAACGTCATCCAGTTCAGATTCCAACAGGCTTAGCTCCACAAGATATTAACGTGCATTCAGTGGGTGAAGTTGCAATCTATCAAGGTGATGAAATTGAAGTGCCGTTAATTGAAGTGGCACATGCGCGCAGTGGCGACAAGGGTAATCATAGCAATATTGGGGTGATTGCCCGTAAAGCAGAATATCTACCTTGGATTCGGGCAGCACTGACAGAAGCCAATGTTGCAGACTATATGCAGCATGTACTTGATCCTGAAAAATCAAAAGTGATTCGTTATGAATTGCCAGCCATGAATGCACTGAATTTTATGTTGGAAAATGCATTGGGTGGCGGCGGGATTGCAAGTTTGCGGATTGATCCGCAAGGTAAGGCTTTTGCACAGCAGCTATTAGATATGCCAGTCAAAGTACCAGCACAACTGTTAGAAAAATAAGTAAGGATGTAAATCAAATGAGTTATCAATCAATTTTCAGGGCAGATGCATTTGCTGACAAACTGATTGTCGTGACAGGCGGAGGTTCTGGTATTGGTCGTTGTACCGCACACGAATTGGCTTCTTTGGGCGCTCAGGTGGTGATCACTGGCCGCAAAATTGAAAAGTTAGAAAAAGTCAGCCAAGAAATTTTAGAAGATGGTGGCAAAGCCCATTTTATCGTCTGCGATAACCGTGATGAAGAACAAGTCAAAAACATGATTGCTGAAGTGATTGAAAAATTTTGTAAGCTAGATGGTCTGGTCAATAACGCAGGTGGGCAATTTCCATCTGCACTTGAAAGTATTTCTGCCAATGGCTTTGATGCAGTGGTGCGTAATAACCTGCATGCAACTTTTTACCTGATGCGTGAAGCCTATAACCAATGGATGGCAAAACACGGCGGTAGCATTGTCAATATGGCTGCTGATATGTGGGGCGGCATGCCAGGAATGGGACATTCTGGTGCAGCACGTTCAGGTGTGGATAACCTAACCAAAACCGCTTCAGTCGAGTGGGGACGTTCAGGTGTTCGGGTTAATTGTGTCGCGCCGGGTTGGATTATTTCTTCTGGTATGGATAACTACAGTGGTGACTTTGCCAAATTTATTATTCCAAGTTTGGCAGGCAATGTGCCCTTAAAACGAATGGGTACAGAGTCGGAAATTTCTTCAGCGATTTGTTATTTACTCTCTGATGCTGCTGCATTTGTTTCTGGGGTGACATTAAGAGTTGATGGCGCTGCTTCACAAGGAACACGGATGTATCCGTTAGCAGATGCAACCAATAGCCAGTCTTTTAATGGCTTCCATCGTGCATTTATTCCTGATGTACTCAAAGATCAGATTGAAAAAGCAGAACAACAATCTGCCCAAGCGCAAGATGCAAACAAGGATTAAATTATGACTATTCTTCAATCTGAAATTGCAGTCGGTAGTGAACAATATCAACAAAATAGAGATGCTTTATTAAACCAAATTGCAGAGGTGCGTGCCGTACAGCAAAAAGGTATTGATAAGTCTTATGCAGCAAAACCGAAGTTTGATAAGAAAGGCAAAATTCTTCCACACGAACGTGTACGTTTACTTCTCGATGCTGATTCACCTTTTGTGGAGTTATGCGGTCTCGTTGGCTACAACATGCATGATGATAAAGATGGCTCTGAAGCGGGTGGGGGTATTATCGCGGGAATTGGTTTTGTCAGTGGCGTTCGTGCTTTGGTCACTGCCAGTAATAGCGCAATCAAAGGCGGCACCATGTCACCGATGGGGGTGCAAAAAACCTTACGTTTGCAAAAGATTGCGCTTGAGCAAAAATTGCCGATTGTGACATTGACCGAAAGTGGTGGCGCAAATTTAAACTATGCAGCCGAAGTGTTTACTTATGGCGGTATGACTTTTGCCAATCAGGCACGAATGTCTGCGGCAGGGATTCCGCAGATATCTGTTGTACATGGTAATGCCACCGCAGGTGGGGCATATCAACCAGGTTTATCTGACTATGTGATTGCCGTGCGTAAGCAAACCGAAATGTTATTGGCTGGTCCCCCATTATTGTTAGCAGCAACAGGTGAAGTGGCAACGGCTGAGGAACTCGGTGGTGCTGAAATGCATACTCAGGTTTCTGGTGTAGCTGAATATCTGGCTGAAAATGATGCTGATGGCATTCGTATTGCTCGTGAAATTTTTGAGCATTTGAACTGGAAAGAACAAACCAAAAGTCTCGATCAGGATTATAAAGAACCTCGTTACTCAGCCGAGGAATTGTTAGGCATTATTCCGCAAGATCCGAAGCAACCTTTGGATATGAAAGAAATTGTGGCGCGGATTATTGATGATTCAGACTTTTTAGAATTTAAACAAGAATATGATGCGCTTACTGTTTGCGGTTGGGCAAAAATGGGTGGGGTACATATTGGAATTATCACCAATAATGGCCCCATCACACCACAAGGTGCAGTGAAAGCCGCACAGTTTATTCATCTTTGTGAACAAACCCAACGACCACTTTTATTCTTGCATAACACCACGGGTTTTATGGTCGGAACGGATGCTGAACAAAACGGCATTATTAAACATGGTTCTAAGCTGATCCAAGCAGTTGCCAACGCGACTGTACCCAAAATTTCGATCATTGTTGCTGGTTCTTATGGAGCAGGTAACTATGCCATGTGTGGACGTAGTTTATCGCCAAACTTTATTTTTGCATGGCCAAATTCACATGTGGCGGTGATGGGTTCAGCACAGGCAGGAAAAGTGTTGCGTATCGTGGCTGAAGGGAAGCAAAAAGCTTCAGGTATGGAGCCGAATCCACAAATGTTGGATTTTTTAGAACAAAGTACGTCGATGAAATTGGAACAGCAATCGACCGCTTTATTTAATACAGCGATGTTACATGATGACGGCATTATCGATCCTAGAGATACGCGTAAAGTATTGATCTTCCTGTTACAGACCATTTATGAAGCACAGCAACGTGAGTTAAATCCAACGCGTTTTGGTGTGTCTAGATTTTAATTTTTAATACCCGCATCCTAGCCTTCTCCCTGAGGGAGAGGGGAAAAACAATTTTTAAGGAAAAAAATAATGAAATTTACCGCAGAGCATGAAGCATTACGCCGTACCGCACGTCAGTTTGTAGAAAACGAACTTAATCCGTTTATTCCAGAATGGGAAGCTGCGGGACGTTTTCCGATCCATGACGTCTTTAAGAAAATGGCAGATTTAGGCTTGCTAGGTATTTGTAAGCCCGAAGAAAACGGCGGCTTGGGTTTAGATTATTCGTATAACCTCGTGGTGGCAGAAGAATTAGGACGTGCAGCATGTGGTGGTGTGCCTCTAGCGATTGGGGTACAAACTGATATGGCAACACCTGCACTTGCTCGTTTTGGTAGTAAAGAACTGAGAGAAGAGTTTCTGAATCCTGCGATTCGTGGTGAATATGTGGCATCAATTGCAGTTTCAGAAGTGCATGCTGGTTCAGATGTTGCAGCGGTTAAAACCACCGCAAAAAAAGATGGTGATGATTATGTGATTAATGGCAGCAAAATGTGGATTACTAATTCACTGCAAGCGGACTTCTTCTGCTTACTTGCCAATACCTCTGACGACAAACCACACGTCAATAAATCAATGATTATTGTTCCTGCGAAGACTGCAGGCATTAGTTTCTCAGAACCACTGAATAAGCTAGGAATGCGCTCCACCACAACGGCTCAAGTTTATTTCGATAACGTTCGTGTACCACAGCGCAATCTGGTGGGTGCTGAGGGTATGGGCTTCATGATGCAGATGATGCAGTTTCAGGAAGAACGTATGTGGGCATGTGCAAATGCTGTCGGTGGTTTGGAAAATGTGATTCAACAAACCATTGATTACACGAAAGAACGGACGACATTTGGTCAGCCACTCATCAATAATCAATATGTGCATTTCCGTTTTGCTGAATTGATGACTGAAGTTGAAGCGCTAAAAGCACTTACTTATCAAGCTTGTGAACAACACATTGCTGGTGAAAATGTCACCATGATCGCTTCGATGGCAAAGCTCAAAGCAGGGCGCTTAACTCGAGAAGTGGCGGATAGCTGCCTACAATATTGGGGTGGAAATGGCTTTATGTGGGAGAACCCTGCATCACAGTTGTATCGTGATGGACGTTTAGGTTCCATTGGTGGTGGTGCAGATGAAATCATGCTCGGAATTATCTGTAAATTGATGGATATCTTGCCGAAGAAGCAGAAAGGGTGATCTAAAGTTAATTTATATTTTAGCTATGTCTAAATCTTCCCTGAGATGCGGCTTAAGCATCGTGGTAGGGAGGATTTAGAAAGGTAAAATTAAAAATGCTGAAAGATTGGTATACATCAAGTGGCTAAAGTGTGGCTTTGCATTATCCCGATAATAAAACGAAATATTTTACCTATAACAATAATTGTAAAATCTTTATAAAAACATCAATATTTATTTGATATCAATTATTTAATTTTTTCAATTCATCGCAATTTTTTCCCTCTGGATTGTCATGTTCAGGGTATTCACTTATGATGTTTGTGATGACCTACCAAAATAGAATATTATACAAATACCCAGAATATTTAAAAAAATATTGGCCTTTTGTCGTGTGCAACATACAACACATGGAACAAAGATATGCAAAGCATAATGCAGCGGCTCCAACATAAATGGCGTATTCGCATGGTGATGACCATGATGATGATCATTGCCATCACATTGACATCCGTCACTTTTACAACAGTTAACTGGTTTGAAGCAAAGACTTTGCTTCTGGATGCCGCAACTAGCAAGGCGGAAATGACCAGTCAAATCACGGAACAAAAAGTACAACAAATTATTGATCCTGCTGAAGCATTGCTGCGCGTTCTGGCTTTTGATCCTGTGGTTGAAGCCAGCACATTGCCCCAGCGGTTGCAACGCCTAGAGGCCTTTACTACCAATTTGTATGCCAATCCATTATTAACGGCTGTGTATATTGGCTATGATAATGGTGATTATTTTCTGGTGAGTCCATTAACCAAGGCGACATTACGTCAGAGCTATCGCGCACCAGAACAGGCAAAATACGTGGTTCGCACATTGTTGGGACAGGTAGGAGAAAAGCGTACACACCAACTTTTATTCTATGATCAGCAGCTCAACTTGATTGAGCAACGTATAGATCCAGACTATGTGTATGATCCTCGGCAACGTCCCTGGTATAACAATGCGCTTGCCACCACAGATGTTGCCATTTCAAAACCCTATATTTATGCAGATACACCTTTGATGGGTGTAACACTTTCCATGCGCAGTAGTAATCCACATGCGATTGTTGCGATGGATTTACCCTTAAATGGAATTAAGGATGCACTGCAACAATTGAGTATTACCCCCCATAGTCAAATTGCATTGGTGGATAGTCAGGGTGGAGTGATTGGGGTCAATATGGGTTCAGCTATTGATCAAGCCACATCCAACACACAAGCCCCTGCACTGCAACATTTGGAAAACACAGCCTTATTACAGTTGTGGCAGTTACCATCACAAACTCAGGTGATGACCTATCAGGCTGATGATCAACAATGGTTTGGGCGAAAGATTGAACTTGCCCAATATCGTGAACTGGGGCTACAGCTATTGGTTGCCATTCCAAGTCAAGAGCTACTCAAGGATTTGCCTGTTTATCGCCGCCAGATGATTGGGATTGCGATTGTTTTGGGGATGCTGCTTCTTGCTTTGGGGGCATGGCTTGGTCATCGTATTGGCCAGATTATTGAACAGCATATTCGCCGTGTTCGCCAGATGTCACATTTTGATTTTAGTCGTCCTAGCCCTGAGTTTAGTTTGTTGTATGAATCCTATCAATTGACGGATGTTACGGATGATGTGAGCCGTACCATGGAAGCATTGTTAAAAATTAGTCAGGTACTGCAAGCTGAACCACAGATTGATACCATGCTGAATAAAGTGCTTCGGTTGTTTGTAGAGGCCGTTCGTTGTGATAGTGGCGCAGTGTATCTTTACCAGTCAAAAGATAACAGTTGGCAAAAAAATGCCGCCTATGGACGACAAGATCAGGTGGATGCCGTTGCGGCACAATTGGGTAACATTGAGAATCAGCAGCCCAACCGCCATGCCCTGTGTCAGGCCTTTGCCATACGCGGGCGTGATGGACACATTTTGGGTTATGTGATTTTAGAGCATAAAGGTGATCATGAACATACGTCACAAAACTTCCTGATTTTTAGTGAACGGTTAACTGGAATGTTGGCAATTCCAATTGAAACCAGGCAATTGATTGAATCACAAAAAGCGCTTCTGGAGGCTTTTATTCTGGTTCTTGCCGATGCGATTGATACTAAGAGTGCCCATACAGGAGGCCATTGTCGTCGTGTGCCCAAACTGGCAATGATGATTGTGGATCACTTGTCAGCAGAAACAGAAGGGCAATATGCTGATTTCCATTGCAATGCGGATGATCGTGAAGCTTTCCGTCTGGCAGCATGGCTACATGACTGTGGTAAGATTACCACGCCTGAACATATTATTGACAAAGCCACCAAACTGGAAACCTTGTACAACCGTATCCATGAAATCCGTACCCGTTTTGAAGTGTTATATCGGGATGCCGAGATAGCGTGTCTAAAGGCACAACTGACAGGAACAGAACAGGCATGTGCGGAAGCCCAGCGTGATGCACAGTATGCGCAACTACAGGATGATTTTGCCTTTATTGCCAAATGCAATATTGGAGGGGAGTTTTTAAGTGATGAGACGATTTTACGTTTAGAACAGATCGGGCAGCGAACATGGTTACGTCATTTTGATAACCGTCTTGGGCTATCGCTACTGGAACAGTCACTTTATCATCATCCTGCGCCGCCACTCCCCGTACAGGAGCGACTATTGGCAGATAAACCTGAGCATATCGTTGCATGGGATGAAAATTATAAACCCCATGTAGAGCGGGATGATCCATTAAACATGCATGGTTTTGACATGCAACTTCCACATTACCAAAGAAATACTGGGGAAATTTATAATCTTAGTATTCGCCGAGGGACACTGACCAGCGAAGATCGTTTTGCCATTAACAATCATATCGTCCAGACCCTGATTATGCTGACCAAATTACCTTGGCCCAAGCATTTGCAGCGTATTCCCGACCTTGCCACTAACCATCATGAACGTATGGATGGACAGGGTTATCCAAGACGCTTACAAGCGGCACAAATGTCTGTTGAGGAGCGTGTTCTGGCATTGGCCGATGTTTTTGAGGCGCTCACTGCCGCGGATCGTCCTTACAAATCTGCCAAAACCATTTCTGAGTCGCTGATGATCATGGCAAAAATGTGTCAGGAAAATCATCTTGACCGTACACTGTTTATCTATTTTGTCCAAAGTCGTTTATGGCTGGATTATGCCCAACAGTTTATTCCACCTCATCAAATTGATGAGGTAGATATAGACGCTGTGGTGCGTACAGCCAAAGCTAATCACGCATGATAATGCTTATTTTACAAACCAAGCACTTGCTTGGTTTGTAAAGTGGGGATATATTGTGAAACATGGCTGGGTTGTGTGAGGGGCTGAGGTCATGGTCATCTGGGTTATAACAATGTCATATGTTGGGCAAGGATCTTTGATCCAGGTAATGCTGCCCCTGTGATCATATGGTTGCGTATGATGTTGATCCTGTATAGCTAACCTGTGATTAAGAATGAAAAATTAGGAATAAAATGAGTAATCTGGATACTTTACAAGTGGATGACAGCATCCAGCTTGAACGACAAGGCAGTATTTTAACGCTATGGCTGAACCGACCGGAAAGCCGTAATGCCATGAGTCTCAACATGGTCAATGCCATTCAGCAGGTCTTTGCTCATATTGCCGAAGATAGCTCGATTCGTGCCGTAATCCTGCGTGGAAAAGGCGGGCATTTCTGTGCAGGTGGTGATATTAAAGATATGGCAACTTTGCGTGTTGAAGCGGCCAATGTAGGTAGCTTGCAACCCTATGTGGATTTTAACCGCCGTTTTGGCGCCATGATTGAGCAAGTTGATCAAGCTCCGCAAACGGTTGTTGCAATTTTAGAAGGAGCCGTGCTCGGTGGTGGTTTTGGCTTAGCTTGTGTCTCTGATATAGCGATTAGTCGTGATAATGCTCAGTTTGGCTTACCTGAAACAGGGCTTGGGGTATTACCTGCACAAATTGCACCATTTGTGGTGAAACGGATTGGGTTGACCCAAGCGCGTCGTTTGGCATTGTTAGGTTCACGTTTTAATGGTGAGACTGCGCAGAAGTTAGGTGTGATACATGAAGTTGTACGTGATGATATTGAGCTTGAGCAATTGCTTGCTGATACCATTCAACAGATCAAACGTGCTGCGCCGTTGGCATCTCGAAACACCAAAGCATTGCTACATCGAACTTTAAATGAGCCTCTAGATTCTTTACTGGATGCTGCTGCACAGCAGTTTGCTCAAGCCGTTGGTGGGGCAGAGGGGCAGGAAGGCACGATGGCCTTTATTCAAAAACGTTTGCCAAATTGGACTGAGCAATGATGAAATTTTCAAAAGTTTTAGTCGCAAATCGTGGTGAAATCGCAGTTCGTGTGATGCAAACGGCCAAAGCAATGGGCTATCAGACCGTTGCTGTGTATTCAGATGCCGATGAAAATGCACGCCATGTTCAAGTTGCCGATGAGGCGGTTTATATCGGGCCATCTAAAGTTTCAGAATCTTATTTGTCGATCACCAATATCATTGAAGCCTGCAAAAAGACAGGCGCAGATGCGGTCCATCCTGGTTATGGTTTCTTGTCTGAAAATACCGATTTTGCCCAAGCTTGTAGCGACAACGGTATCACCTTTATTGGGCCAAACGCTGCTGCGATTCATCTCATGGGCAGTAAGCGTTTATCTAAAATTGCCATGATTGATGCAGGTGTACCGTGTGTACCTGGTTATGAGGGTGATCAGCAAGAGATTGAATACTTGGCTGAGCAAGCGGAAAAAATTGGTTTTCCATTGATGGTCAAAGCATCTGCTGGTGGTGGTGGACGTGGTATGCGTTTGGTACACCAGTCGGCTGATTTGTTGGAAGCCTTAAAAACCGCACGTTCAGAGGCCGAAAATGCCTTTGGTTCAGGTGAATTAATTATTGAAAAAGCGGTGATCGCACCTCGTCATGTAGAGATCCAAGTGTTTGGTGACACACATGGCAATTATGTTTATTTGTTTGAAAGAGATTGCTCAATTCAACGCCGTCATCAAAAAGTGGTGGAAGAAGCACCATGCCCAGTAATGACATCTGAGTTACGCCAAAAAATGGGAGAGGCTGCGGTGGCGGCAGCAAAATCCTGTGATTATATCGGCGCAGGTACGGTTGAATTTTTACTGGATCAGTCTGGCGAATTTTATTTCCTTGAAATGAATACTCGTTTACAAGTTGAGCATCCTGTGACAGAAATGATTACGGGACTAGATTTGGTCGAGTGGCAACTGCGTGTCGCCAATGGTGAAACTTTACCCTTGCAGCAGCATGAACTTAGTTTAAGTGGCCATGCGATTGAAGTACGCTTATATGCCGAAGACCCACGTCAGGACTTCTTGCCACAAACGGGAAAAGTATTACGTTGGCAGCCTGCGGCGTTGCCTAATGTCCGTATTGATCATGGCATGTTAGAGGCGGGTGAAATTAGCCCATTCTATGATCCGATGGTGGCGAAGGTGATTGCTTATGGCAAAACTCGTCAGGATGCGATTCGTCTATTAGCACGTGCTGTTGATGATTGTGTATTGCTTGGTGTAAATAGCAATAAACAATTTTTGGTAAATTTATTGCGCCATCCTATTATTGTGGCGGGTGATACCAATACTGCATTTATCCAGCAGCATTTTCAGGATGATGTCAGCCTGCATCAACAGGTTCCAACCCTTGAAAGTTTAGCGATTGCAGCAACACTATTTGCGCAACACAAAGCTTCAAAAACAGCATGGCAAACAGGTATTGCAACACCGCTACCATTAAAGTTGAAATGTGCAGATCAACAATTGTTACTACAAGTCGAGATGGATCAGCAGCAAGTCACCGTGCGATTATGTGATCAACACTGTACGATTCAGGTCGTAGAAATAACTAATACTCAGATCATCTATAAGGTTGATGGTGTGCGCCGTAAATTGAGTTATGTACTTGATCAAAACCAACTCTACTTAGATGCAGCAAACGGTAATTTAGTGATTGAAAATATCACCTATGCTGCACCTGAAGCTGCTGAAGTGGTAGGGGATGGTAAAATCCGTGCGCCGATGGATGGGGCGATTGTGAATCTATTGGTTAATGCTGGAGACGCTGTTGTTAAGGGGCAAACCTTATTGATCTTGGAGGCCATGAAAATCCAGCAACAAATCAAGTCGGATGTTGACGGCGTGGTAGATGAGTTGATTGGTCAAATTGGACAACAAGTGAAAAAACGACAATTATTATTAAATGTCGCGATTGCATAAAATGTGTAAATTAAAAAGCTAGGTTCCACGCCTCGCTTTTTAATAGTTTTTCAACTGAGACCAATGAGTGTGTTGAATTTCCTTTCGGATTAATCAATGAGTTAAGGATTATGTTTGATCAGCGGCTACAATCGCTGCACTAGCCTGTTTTAAGCTATAAAGTAATTGTCCTAAAAGAACGTCTTTATTACTTAATGTCACCATCACCATCGGATGGTGTGGTGCAGGAATCGAAGTTAGGATTGCTTTACCATTTTCAGCATCAAGCGTGATACTCTGACATCCAGTTAAATGAATTTCATTTAAAAATGCACTAACCATTGCTAAAATTGAACTACTTACAGCAGCAAGCTTGGTACTGTTATAAGGATTCTTCTTATAAACGGAAGCCAGTTCAAATCCATCCGTAGAACAAAGCATAATGTAATCAATACCCCGAATGTTCATTAAAATATCATTGGCCTGAGCTTTCGCCATTTGAATAAGTTCTTTGGGTGCTGTACGTTGTTGGCTTGGGATACTGAACATAATTCTTCTCTTTATGAAGTGATTAATTTGTTGCTCTTAAATTGACTTCTAATGCCGCGATGAGTGATTCAATCATGAGCAGAACATGCTCCTGTTTACGCGCATCAATAAAAAACAGGGGATATTGATACTCATTCTGGATCAGCCACTCCCGATAAATGGAAGTTGGCTGACCTTTGTTCTCATCAATATGAGTAATACCAATTGATATATTTTTTGTATAGTCTTTAAATGTATCTAAATACCCTTCAAGTTCATCAAGTGGGAGTTTACTATTATGATCTATTAAAATAATAACACCAAGAGCACCTTGGCAAATCACTGGCCATATAAAATCAAAACGGGTTTGACCTGGTGTGCCATATAGTCCGATTTTGACACCATCATCTAAGGTAATTTCACCATAATCAATGCCAACCGTAGTTTGCATTTTATTATGAGCCTGGCTATCTGTATTGAATGCCTCAGTTGCGAGTACTGGAACTTCAGAAAGTGATCTTATCGCTTCAGTTTTTCCAGCACCCATACTTCCAGCAAATACAATCTTATATTGTTGTAAAATCATATAATTCCTTAAAGCCCAAATCGGCGTCTAATTTTGCCGAAAAATTTATTAAAAAAGTTGTGTTCTTCAACAGGCTGTTCGGCTGCTTCTGATTTCAAATAATGACTTTCTGTTGCTGGAATAATGTCTCCATTATTTGAAATGATGCAGGCAGCAATAAATTGTTGAACCGTTTGAATTGGGATTTTTAATTGCGTTGCCACTTGTGAAAGTTGAGCTCCTTGTATAAAACATGCTGAAAGCAAAAGTATAATTTTTCGATCCGCACTTTGACTAGGTTGAGGCCAATGTTCAATTTTAAAATATTCATTTTCATTCGGCGCAAGTCTTTGAAACTCTAAAGAATGCCAAAATAAATTCCATAACCAGTCCTGTAAATTATATTCAACTTTACGAGAAACCTTAATAAAATCAGATGTAGTAGCAAATTTATAGTTAAAACTATGATTTGTTTGTGTATTTAGTCGAGTTGGTTCTAACCATGCAATCTGACTACGCGTATCAATGATCGCTAAAGTCCCATGATCATCAAAAAGATGAAGACGAGCATTTTCAGGGTTTAGCATATCCTTTAAAAACTTTTCACTTACAGGGTTGTGATTAGGTAGAAAATCATTTTTAGGTTGTTGATTAGAAATATAACTTAGTAATCTAAGCTGTATCCAATTCTTTAAGGCATCCGTTTGTTGAAAGGGAAGGTAGAGTGTGTTGTCCTCGTCGATTTGGCAAGAACCTTGCCCCTTAGAAATTTTTAAACATGGTAATTGTTTTTGTTGAATAATACGTTGGATACCTTCAGTATCAAAAAAATTTTCATTTATTAATAATAAATCGAGATTTGGGTCTGAAATATTGATCCAGTTGATGCCAAATTCATGAGGTATTGTTTTTCTAAGTTCTATTTTTAGTTCATCTGAAACTTTTAAACTTATACCTGAAATTGCGATATTAATGCAATGTCCATTCATAGTATCACTTTAATGTTTTATAAAATATTGCATTGAACGAAATTATACTTTTACTTAAGAATGATAAAAGACCTCTTACATAATTCTAATTTTTATAATTAAAATAAATATAAGAAGTCTAATTTAAAAAAAACTTAAGATTTTAATTAAGCAAAGTCTAATTCTTTTTCGAACGTTTTTAATTCGTGGCGTGCCATTGCTAAGTTTGATTTGCTACGATCTAATACAAGGTAAAGAAATAAATTTCCGTTACTCTCTAATGGTCGAATTAGGTGATATGCTTTACCAAGTGTAATTAGAATATCTTCAATGTCATCATTAAGTTTGAGTGAGTTTGCAACACGACGTTTTGCTCGAACAACCTCAGTGTTACCCGCAGCCGCCAATTCTAAATCAAGTGCGCCCCCGCCTTGAGTTGCCAGCGCCAAACCGCTTTCTGTATCTACCAACGCTGCTGCAACGAAACCATCAATATTTGTTAAGCTTTCTAATGAAATTTTAGCCATGATTTTATCTCTACTTAATACATCTTGTTTATGAATTTATATTCCCTACTTTTGCTTTTGATTCGTTTTCAAAAGTAGATAACCTTATTATAGGAAACTCTTTTATTAAATCAATAATACTTTAAAAGTGTTGAAATCACAGGAGTGCTAATAATTGACAATTTTTGTCAAATAAACAACTTAAAATACCAATTAAAGATAATAATCTAAATTTAATGTGATTTTTTTCACGATAATATTGTATTTTAAATTATCTTCCTAGATGTAGATAAATGTAAATAAATGTAAACATTTTTCTTGTTAAACTGTATTAAAACATATTTTATGAAATTTAAATTTACTATAAGTGTATGATAAAGAAAGTTTTTAAACTTTCTTTATCAATTTTTGTGCAATTAGTGTGCAAGTAATTGACTGTAAGAACAATACATGAATAGTAAAATGACCAATGCAATGAGTGGGGAAAGCAGATATGACCAGACTGGAATATTTGGCTGTTCAACCTCAATTTCTTCAGTGTGATGGATGCTAGGTTGTGCTTGATGAACCATTTGATTGAACTCCTGCATGGTGGCTTCCAGTGAAATATCTTGCTGCTCAACGGGCTTGGAACCTTTAAGTTCAGTAAGCTGGTTGGTTGACCAAACCCAGTCTTCTGCTTTTCCAGATAGATGTTCTATTTGGCCTAAGAGAAGCTCACTTAAACCTGTTTGACCAAAGCTACCTGTTTGGTCTAATTGATTTAATTCTGCGAATTGTAAAGTGAGTATTTCTGAAATACTTGACTCTAACTCAGAAGCGCTTAAAGCGGATTGATTATATGCAGAGGTTGTAAGATGTCTAGCTATTCCTTGGATATAAAGGGGATCAGATGTTTTTATTTCCTGATAAAGTTTTTTATTATCTTTTTTCCAAAGACTGACCAACTGTCCAAGAGCAAGCATATTCACTTCATCAATAAAATAAAGTCTTTCTTTTGATGAGTATTGATCAAAGAGCTGTGGTTTTTGAAGTTTAATTTGTTCAGAAAAGTATTGAACTAAGTCAAATGCCATCGTGCATTTCCTCGCTTTTAATCTAGAATCCTAAGAGAAGGTTTTTTCTTATTCGGTTCGGCTTCTTGCTTTTTATCTTCTATTGGAGTTTCGATAGTCTCTTGAATATCGCCATATTCGCTTGGATCAAAAAATAAACCTTGTCCATTTTCTCTAGCATAGAGCCCTAAAACAGCGCGAATAGGTACATAAATATCTTTTGCGACCCCGCCGAAACGAGCTGAAAATGAAATAGCATCATTATCCATATGAAATTGATGGATTGCATGGGGTGCCAGATTTAAAACGATTTGTCCATCTTTTACAAATTGTTGAGGAACATCGGTATGTTGTTGTGTTGCATCAACGAGTAAATAAGGCGTCAATTGGTTATCACAAATCCATTCATAAATGGCACGTGCAAGATAAGGGCGTGTGGGTGTAACATTTAATTGATCTGACATAATTTACAAGCTTATTTAATCATAGGAATTAAATCATTGTAGCTGTTTTTTTCTTGAGCTGTCATTGATTTAATGAAAGATGGGCGACTGAAAACACGATGACAATATAAAAAAATAGGTCGGCAATGTTGCGGTGGAAGTTCAATTCCCATACTTTTTAATCTAAGAAAAATTGGTGCGAGCATACAATCTAAGATTGAAAACGTCTCAGACATAAAAAAAGGAAAATGTTGGAATAATGGGGTGAGTGAAATAAGCGTATCTCTAAGTTCTTTCTGGGCTTTTTGTTTTTCTTGCGGGTTCAGCGTATCGGTATGTCTAAGCATTTGATCTACAAGCTTGAACCAATCTTGTTCAAAACGCCAAATATATTGACGTTGCTCCGCTCTGGCCATTGGAGCATCCGCATAAAGCTTATTTTGACGATAGCGATCATCCAGATATTCACTAATGATATTTGGTGAAAAAAGTTTTAGATTTTGTTCAATCAACATAGGAAGTTGATTGTAGGGGTTGAGATCAGCCAAATCTTCATCTTCATGATCAGTGATAATCAGATGATATTTGATCTGCTTTTCAGCGAGTAAAAAGCGAATCCAATGTGAGCGGAAATCATCTGCATGACTATAAAGCGTAATGCCTTGAATAGGCGTATTTTCGATGTTCATTTTCCAAAATTGAGCTGAGTCAATCGGGTAGAATACTAAAACTGAGCAGTAAAATCACGGGGACTTTAATGATATCTCTTTGATCTATAATTTTGAGTGATAAAAAATTATACTCAGATAAATTTTATGCCAATTAAAAACATGCCAAAAACAATGAAACAATTGTATTCAGCTATTCCCTGTATTGAGCAGGATCCTGAACATGTGAAAGGTGCCCAAGAATTAACATTGGATCCTGAATTTCCTGACGTTGGCTTAAAAGGCACTTTTGGTTTATTTGGTTCCGACGCGTGGATATCTAATCTCAAGAAAGGTGTAATTCCACGACAAACAATTATGGGGCGTATTGTAAGAGTTTATGCAACCAATAATATGGATGGATGCCGTAAACCAAATGTCATTGATATCAAAGTCGATGAGTCGAATGAGATTTTTATGGAATGGATGCATTTAAATTAGGACTTACGCACTATTATTTATAGATTCTCTGTGGTAGGAGATGATTTTTATCGAGAATAAAGTCATCAATGAA
>NZ_JANHGP010000031.1:0-22326 GCF_024494585.1 Acinetobacter sp. 5862 | reverse complement strand
TCTGTTGCTTTAGCCTGTATATTTTTATGGCTACCTTTATAGGGTTAATTATGAACAGTAAATGTCAACAGACCCTAATATAAATTGCATCTAGCACAACATTTCCTTTGTTAAAAATAAATCCATTTGTCAGCTATATGACAATTTCACATACTCATTTCTTATAGATTAACAGCATAAACTAAATATATGAGGAATGAGCAATGACAAATTTGGAACGACAACTCAGTCAGTATGCTGTTTACCATTTAGATCGAAATAATATTATGACTCATTTTGTAGGCATTCCTTTAATCGTTTTCTCTATCTTATGCTTAACTGCACGAGCTGGTATTGAAATCTCTGGTTTCTCTATAACCTTAGCTATGATACTGATTGCTTTAAGTAGTATTTATTATCTTACACTTGATAAGTTGTTTGGTGCATTGATGCTGATTTTATTGGTGTTGGCTTACCCTCTAACTTTAAAAGTTGCGGCTTTATCCATGTGGAGTTGGTTAGGTGCAAGTGTTGGTATTTTTGTTGTAGGCTGGGTTTTTCAGTTTGTAGGACATTATTTTGAAAAGAAAAAACCAGCGTTTGTTGATGATCTGATTGGTTTGGCAATTGGCCCATTGTTCGTTTTAGCTGAGTTTGTATTCTTACTAGGTTTCCGTAAACCATTACATCAACGTATTTTGAAAGAAGCTGAAAGCAAACGTGCCGCTATGGATATGAAAGTCCAAACAGCATCTTAAGCCCAGATAATTTTAAAAGAGCCGAGATCATTTAGATTTCGGTTTATTTATTGCAATAAATAGATCATTTAAAAATGTGCCATCTGCTTGTTATGCTGATTGGTCTTTAACTCAAGATCTATATTTAAAAGCAAATGACAGGACTTTACGAATATTGGTCATTACCACACAAGTTAAGTATTAAATGCCCATCATGTCAGCACAAAGCGAATTTTGAATTTGCTCGATTTGCCAAGATTCAACTCAAAAAAGACATCGATTATTTTCAGCAGCATCCAGATTTTGAATATCAGCGTTTTGCCGATCTGGCCCAGCAATTTAATTTTAGTGAGCGGAATTTGAAACGGCGTTTTCAATTGGCGACGCAGATTTCTCCCAATCAATATTTGCAACAGGTGAGAGTTGATAAAGCCAAGAAGTTATTATTAACCACAGATATGAAGATTCAGCAAATTGCTTATGAAGTGGGCTATGAAAATGTAAGTTTTTTTATTCGAATATTTAAAAAGGTCACAGCTTGTACACCAACGCAATGGGTCAAATAAATGATTGAATCGTGGTTTGTGATTTACCTAAAGATTTTGATTGATACATGAGCTGATCTGCCGTCTTGGTTGCATCTTCAAGGTTTTCTGGTAATTCGGATAAAATGGCTAAACCCATACTAAAATCGACGCCATATTTTTGATTTAAGCCACTTTCTGCAAATAATGTTCGCAAGTGATGATCACAAAGATAGGCTTGGGTTTCATCAATATCTAATAAAATAATTGCGAATTCATCACCGCCTAAACGGGCAACAATGTCTGAAGAACGACATGATTTTTTTAGAATTTGTGAAAATTGTAATAAAACTTCGTCACCACGATGATGCCCATGAGTATCATTCACTGCTTTAAAACCATCGAGATCAATAATTCCAACAGCGAACAGCGACTGTTTACGAAAATTTAATTTACGCAAAATACGATATTCAATATCGAGAGCACGGCTATTATCGAGAGAGGTGAGCTGATCTTTCATTGCTAAATTTTTCATTTCTTGCCAGTTTTTTCGAACATGGATCAGCAAAAATGCAACAATTGAAAAGAAGCCTAAACGAACGAAAGCATTCCAAAAAGGGATAAATGTATTGGAATAAGGATGACCAGCATGAATGTCTGCAATCAACCAAGTCATGCCTGACAGCATAATGGTCAGCACAGTGATCTTATATTGGTCGTACCATGCTGCAATTGAAACAGGCAGTAGATAGAACACCGAGAACGAATACTCATAACCTGTTGCCAAGTCAATCATACCAAGCACAGCAGTGATGAGCAGAATCAACAACCGCCGTATCATTGGATTATGTGCGAATAATCGTTCTAATGTTCTTTCCATAGTGTCTTTATGTTGAAATAATTACACGTTAAAACGGAAGTGTAATACATCGCCGTCTTGTACGACATAAGTTTTACCTTCTAAACGCCATTTACCTGCTTCTTTGGCACCGCTTTCACCGTTGTATTGAATGAAGTCATCATAAGCAACACATTCAGCACGGATAAAGCCTTTTTCGAAGTCGGTATGAATCACACCCGCTGCTTGTGGCGCAGTCGCACCGACTTTAACCGTCCACGCGCGAACTTCTTGTACGCCCGCAGTGAAGTAAGTCTGTAAGCCAAGTAAGCTATAACCTGCACGAATCACCACGTTTAAGCCTGGTTCTTCCATACCCATCGCTTCCAAGAATTCAGCGCGATCTTCATCTTCTAATAATGAAATTTCAGCTTCGATTTGGTTGCAAAGGGGAACAACAATCGCATTTTCTTCAGCAGCCAGTTTTTTTACTGCATCAAGATGTGGGTTATTTTCAAAACCGTCTTCTGCCACGTTGGCAATGTACATAGTTGGTTTAAGCGTCATTAAACCGAAACCGCGTACCGCTTTACGTTCATCATCCGAAAGGTCAGCCGCACGTGCTGGTTTGCCTTCATCGAGTAAAGGTTGAATTTTTTCTAATGCTGCTTTAGTGGCAATCGCATCTTTATCGCCACCTTTTGCCGCTTTAGTTAAACGTAACAAAGCTTTTGCAACAGTATCAAGGTCAGCAAGCGCAAGCTCAGTATTTATGGTTGCGATGTCATCTAATGGGTCAATTTTACCATTTACGTGAATCACGTTTTCATCTTCAAAACAACGAACTACATGAGCAATGGCATCTGTTTCACGGATATTGGCAAGGAATTGGTTACCCAAGCCTTCACCTTTAGATGCACCAGCAACTAAACCTGCGATATCAACAAATTCCATCGTAGTTGGAATAACGCGCTGAGGTTTAACAATCGCTGTAAGTTTATCTAGGCGTGGATCTGGAACAGGGACAATGCCTGTATTCGGTTCAATGGTACAAAACGGAAAGTTTTCAGCTGCAATCGCTGCCTTTGTTAATGCATTGAACAATGTAGATTTACCTACGTTTGGCAGACCAACAATACCGCAATTAAAACCCATGAAACCACTCACAAATGTGTTATTTAAAAATTGCTGATGATTTTACATGAAAGCCATGACAAAGTCAGGTCATGGCTCGTAAGGATTCATAATTCAGCATCAAACTTTGCGTTTATTGAGTTGTTTGGCAATATTATCGCCTGTGACTTGTACCAACATGACCAAAACAATCAGAACCAAAATCACGGATAACATGACTTGCATATCAAAGCGTTGATAGCCATAACGATAGGCGATGTCACCTAAACCGCCTGCACCAATTGCACCTGCAATCGCCGAAGAACTGATCATGGTCACAATAGTCACGGTAAAGCCTGCAACAATTCCTGACAAAGCTTCAGGAAGTAATACATGCCAAAGAATCTGCTTACGGTTACAGCCCATCGCTTGTGCTGCTTCAATTAACCCTTGATCGACTTCACGTAGACTGACCTCTGCAATACGGGCAAAGAACGGAATAGCCGCAATGGTTAAGGGCACAATCGCAGCCAAGACGCCGTAACTGGTGCCGACGATCCAACGGGTAAATGGAATCAAAGCCACCATCAAAATCAGGAAGGGGACTGATCGAGTGATGTTAATGATCCAGCCTAAGGACTGATTGATTTTCTTGGAAGGATAAATGCCAAAATCAGCAGTACTCACCAAAATTAAGGCAATGGGCAGACCAATCAAAAAGGCGAGAATTGCAGAAACACCGACCATGATTAAAGTATCGGTGGTTCCTGTCAGTAATAGATCAATGAGTTGATTGTACATAACCGATCACCTCAAGTTGTGTTATTGCTGGATGTTTTTTAGATTGTGGGTGGTTTAGATCAAATTCGAGATTGCGAATCCCGATGATCAATGAGCCGATGGTACGCTGCTGAATGCTATCAATTTGACTGTAATACACCTGAACTGGGCTATTAAAACCATCCAATAGTTCATATAAATCAGGCACCGATTTCGATTCACAGGCATATTTTAATTTTAAGATCTGATGGGTGCTCTGAGGCAGAATGGTTTGGCTCAACTCAAAGGGTAAATTCACCTGTTCAAAATTGAGTAATTCCTGTGTGATCTGTTGTTGTGGATTGGAAAATATCGACCAGACTTGTCCAGACTCAACGATTTCACCTTGATCAATTACGATCACTTGATCGCAAATTTCTTGGATGACCTGCATTTCATGGGTGATCAAGACGATGGTTAAACCGAGGTCCTGATTGATCTGTTTTAATAAGGACAGAATATTGGCGGTACTTTCAGGGTCCAGTGCTGAGGTGGCTTCATCACAAAGCAGGATCTCAGGCTGCGACACCAAAGCTCGGGCAATACCGACACGTTGTTTCTGTCCACCAGACAGTTGAGCAGGGTAATCATGTCGCTTTGCTTCTAATCCCACCAGCGTCAGTACATCGCTGACCCGTTGTTCAATCTCAGCCTTATCATAACCTGCAATACGTAGCGGTAAAGCTACGTTTTCCCACACCGTTTTGGCAGACATCAAATTAAAATGCTGAAAAATCATGCCGATTTTTTGCCGAGTTTTGATCAACTCGGCATGGCTGAGTTCAGCAATATTTTGTTGGTGAATCAAAATACTGCCTGTATCAATCAACTCTAAGCCGTTTAAGGTACGGAGTAGGGATGATTTACCAGCGCCACTTTTCCCGATAATCCCAACAATCTGTGCTTTGGGAATATCGATATTAATCTCTTTTAAGGCATGTAAGCGTTTGCCCTGTACATCATAAAACTTATTTAAACCGCGTATTTTCAGATGCGGGACTGAAAAATCGACCTGTGAACCAAAACTCACCATGATTGTTCTCCTTATTTCCAACCTGGGAACCACAACGTTGGACCGAAATCGCTATCCAAGGCTGCTTTAACTTTGGGTGAGTTTTGATAAATCTCGACAAATTTCTGTAGTTTGTTGTCCTTGTCCTGATAATCATCACGCACCACAAATAAAATCGCATAACGTTTATTGGTATTGTCATCAAACAATAAGGCACTTTCAGGATCAGCCGTTTTGGCTAAACGTAAGTAATGGGGGTAGCCAAAAGCGAGATCAACATCATCAATCGCACGTGCAGTTTGCGGGCCTTCAACTTCAGTAAATTTCAGATTCTTCGGATTCGCGCTAATGTCTTTCAAGGCAGAAAGGTGATTGTTACTGTCTTTCAGTTCAATCAACTTGGCTTGTTGCAATAGCAATAAAGCACGCCCTTGATTGACAGGATCATTCGGAATCGCAACAGTTGCACCATTCGGGAGTTCATCAAAACTTTTATATTTTTTTGAGTACAGTCCCACATGCGAAGCTGCACCTGCAGCAAAGGGTTTTAATTTAAAGCCAGTTTCTTTGATGGCATTATCCAAAAAGGGCTGATGCTGGAAAAAGTTCGCATCAATATCAGCATGATTCAAAGTGATGTTAGGGGTATTCCAATCGGAAAACTCGACCAATTTGACATTCAAACCTTGCTGTTTGGCTTCATCCGCTGCAACTTGTAATGGATGGGCAAAAGAAGGACTAATCCCAATCACTAGCTCACTGCTATGGTTCTGTCTTTGTTTATTCCAAATCAATAAAGCAATAATTGCGACAACGACGACAAGGCCAATACCCAACCATTTTTTAGAGGCTGTTTGAGCCATATATTTCTCCAATTCTTTTCTTAAATGTTAAGCACTAATTTCTTCAATTATTTTTAGGTCATCTGCGTTGTTATGCGGTCTACATCGGAACTGATCAGCAGGATGGCTTGCAGCTAAATGATCGCCTTGGGCAAACAGTTTGTTCCGCAGTGAACCTGTGGCATATTCAGTTTTATAGCGTCCACGTTGCTGTAACTCAGGGATCACCAGTCGAATAAAATCATGGTGTGATTCAGGTGCAACCGTACGGGTTAGATTAAAACCATCAATGCCAGTTTGATCGAGTAGTTCAATGAGATATTCAGCAACTTCAGCACCACTGCCAACAATGAGCGGATAACGTCCACCCAAAACATGCTGTGCTTTCAGATCATTTTTGCTGATGCGCTGTTCTTTAAACTTCTCATTGACGGAAGCAATGCTATTGCTCTTTTGATAAGGAATCGCTTCATCATCTGCAAACTTGGCAAGATCAATTCCGACTGAACTGGCATAATGTGCTAAACCTGCTTCAGGGCTGGCATATTTACGGTATTCAGCCAGTTTTTGCTGGGCGAGTTCATGTGTTTCCGCGACTACGACGGTAATACCGACAAAGATTTTAATCGCATCTTCATCACGACCTTGTTGCTGTGCTTGTAGTCGTATTTTATTGACTTGCTGACGAATCTTTTCAGGTTGATCGCCGCCAATAAAAATACATTCGGCATGACGCGTGGCAAACTGTAGTCCTTTCGGTGAAGCACCTGCTTGGAAGAGTGTTGGCGTACGTTGAACCGACGGCGCCACCTGAAACACACCTTGGCTTTGGTAATATTGCCCTTGATGATTGATCGAGTGGACCTTGTTCGGATCAGTAAAAACGCGTTCTTGTTTATCTTTTTTTAAGGCATCATTTTCCCAAGAACCTTCCCAATATTTATAGCAAAGCTGTAAAAATTCCTCAGCCTGATCATAACGCGCATCATGATCTTTTAAACCTTTTTGCCCCATAAGCCGTTCGGCACTATCCAAATAGCCTGTGACAATATTCCAGCCCAAACGACCTTGGGTTAAATGATCAAGACTGGCAAATCGCCGTGCAAATTGATAAGGCTGTTCATAGCTGAGATTGACCGTGACACCAAAACCCAAATTCTGCGTGACCAAAGCCATTGCTGAAATCAGGGTGGAAGGGTCATGACTAGGTAACTGAATCGATTCTTTCAGAGTGAGATTGATGCCATTCTGATAGACATCATAAACACCTGTAATATCAGCAAGGAATAAACCATCAAACAAACCTTGTTCTAAAGTTTGTGCCAATTCAGTCCAATAACTCAGTTCATTAAAGCGATGTGATTGATCACGCGGATGCGTCCATAAGCCATGATTGATATGACCGACACAGTTCATATCAAAGGCATTTAACAAGATTTTTTTAGCAGTCGTTTGGCTCATTACAAAGTCCCCCGACGTGGAGGCAGAATGCCATTCAACACATAATTACCGATAAAGTAATATTTCCAGCGTGCAGCATCATGCAAGGTGTGTACACGTGCATTACGCCAATGACGATCAAGACCATCAGTACGTTGACTGCCACGACTACCTGCTAATTCAATCAGTTTCGATGATGCCTTTAATGCAGTTTCAGTACTATGCGCACGTACTTTTGCCACATCAATTGAGGCTTTGGCTAAGGTCTCCGCATTCAAATCTTGTTGGGCAATATCTACAGAGCGAGCTGCTTGTTTTAGTAAAAGTTCGCTGGCTTTGACATCGGTTGCCACACGACCCAGCTCAGATAAGGTTAGGGGGTCTTGAGTGGCGGAATCAATATTGGCATCAATCCAAGGGCGGGCAACACGTACACGTTCTAGGGTTTCTTCAAAAGCAGCACGAGCAATCCCGACTTCAATCGCGGCATGCATGATTTGAGCAAATGGTCCTACCAAAGATAGCTGCTTAAAGGCAGTATCAAAAGGAATCACATCTTCTTTGGCAACGAAGACCTGATTAAATTTGACTGTACCGCTGCCCGTGGTGCGTTGCCCAAAGCCAGACCAGTCATCAATCAGTTCTAATCCTTGGCTGTCTCTTTGTACAAAGGCTAAAAACTCATTGCCTGTTTCATCCACCACTAGGGTTGGAATACGATGTGCAAACAGGCTACCCGTGCAATAGAACTTTTCCCCCTGAATCAGATAGCCTTTCTCATTTGGAATCAATGTTGTTTGTTTATGTGCTGAGGTACGGGTTTTAAACTCAGCCAGCGCATTACCACAACGCGCACCTTGTAACACTTCTTGATAGAGGCGTTTCTTTTGCGCTTCCGTACCCGTATTGCGTAATACTTCCAATGCATAAAAATGGTTTTGTGGAATCTGACCGATTGAACCATCCGCACCACTAAATAGAGCAATCACTTTAGCAACGGTGAGGCTGGAAACTTCTGCACCACCATACTGCTTAGGTACAGTAATCGCCCATAAACCTGACTGGCTATAGGCTTCAATTTCTCTAAATGGCAAGTTTCGATTGGCATCACGCTCAACTGCTGTTTGTTTAAACTGTTGACTGAGTAGAGCTGCAATTTCTAGGGCTTCTGCATCACTTTGGATAATATGTGCTGCTTTAAAATTGGTTTTGGCAAAACCTTGTAATTCTTGATAAGAGGTCATGATGATTTGCTCCTTAAATCCAGGCATGGCGGGCAGGATGGGCACCATTCAGGTAATAGTCACCAATGGCATGGAATTTCCAACGCACAGGATCGTGTAAGGTATGCACACGGGCATTGCGCCAGTGTTGATCAAGATTATGCTGGCTCAGACTGGCACGGCTGCCGCCAAGTTCCAGTAATTTTTCTGAGATATGTAGGGCTGCATCATTGGCATAAATTTTTGCTTCAGCCACCAGAATCGAGGCATGTGCAGCTTGCTCAGCAGAAATTGCAGCAATTTGATCAAGTTCATCTAGATATTCGGCAGCATCGTCCAGTAGTAAAATGGCAGCATCAAGCAGGATATTGAGCTTGCCAACTTCTTGTAAGGTGTAATGCTCTTCACTGGCTTTTTCTACGCCTGCATCAATAATGGGACGTGCTTTACGAATGCTGGATAAGGTGTCATCAAAAGCTGCTTCGGCAATGCCAACATCAATCGCAACCTGCAAAAGTTGAGAATACGCACCGCGAACATTTGGGGTGTCGGCAATAATGCGTTCATCAAAAAATAGCGCAGAATCAACAACGACGTTGTGTAGTTTTACCGTTCCACTGGCTGTAGTGCGTTGACCAAAGCCATTCCAGTCATTAATCACTTCAACACCAACAGCATGTCGATCAACGATCGCCAATACGGTATAACCATCTGGGTGTAAGGCACGAATCGCTACCCAGTCTGCAAAGCTGGTTCCAGTCGAGTAAAACTTTTCTCCATTTAAAAAGTATTGCCCATTTTCCAACGTTAACGTGGTTTGAATGGCTTTGGTATCTTTGGAATTTTTTTCAGGTCCACCATTTGCAATGCGTTTACCTGCAAGAATTTCAGTGTAGATAAACTGTTTTTGTGCATCTGAACCCGTGATATTAATAAAATTTAAAAGACCGAATTGGTTTTGTGGAATTTGCCCAACATTGGCATCGGCTTTACTCAAAATACGAAACGCATGGGCCAAAGTTTTATTGGAGACAAAAGCACCGCCATATTGTTTTGGAATACGGATACCGCCTAAACCCTTTTGACTAAATTGATTGATTTGTTCCGTTGGCAAAATACGATTTTGGTCTCGTTTATTTCGTTCTTCTAATGCAAAGTCAGCAACTTGATAGGCAGCATTAATGGCCTGCCGATCATTTAAAATCAGTTGTACTGGAGCTTGGATCACTGATTGATTACTGGACATGTAGACACCTCTAATAGATAAGAGGAACTTTACAAAAGTTTTACTTTTCCACTAAACCATCAGTTTTGTCTTGTATATCACAATAATTGTTAAGCATTTTTTATGAGAAAAATGAAATAAAAAGTGATATTTAAATTTTAGTGAAAACAATTGTTTATCACTTTTGATGTAAACCTAAAGCTACAAAAACAGTTTTTTTATGACTAAATAGAATAACTTCATCTAAAAAATGTATAGCAAGCTTTAGCCAAAATTAAAAAAGATAGAGCAAAAACGACATTGTAATCATTCACTTTTACTTCTAAAGTAGGGAAAACTTTATGTTTGATCGAATAGAAAAATAAATTTGGAGTGTCTATGCGGGTTTTATACCAATTTCCTTTGTCTCATTATTGTGAAAAAGCTCGCTGGTTGTTAGATCATAAGGAATTGGACTATGTGGCACATAATTTAATTCCTGGTTTTCACCGAGCATTTACCTATCTTAAATCTGGGCAATATCTATTGCCGATGTTGAAAGATGATAAACGCTGGGTTGCTGATTCAACACAAATCGCTTTATATCTTGATAGTACTTATCCTGAACATGCATTATTGAGACGTGATGAACAGTTACGTGAGCAAGCTTTAGAAATTGATAAATTATCGGGTGAGCTGGGTGTGCATGTCCGACGTTGGTCATTGGCGCAAGCGTTATCTGTTGGCGATCATCCACTCGAAATTATGATGGGTGAGCAAGGCTATTTACGCCAGTTTGAAAAAATTTCTAAACCAATTTTAAAGAGTTTAGTTTCTTCAAACTATAAGTTAAATCCTGAGAAAGTCGCAAAATCTAAATTGAGAATGACGGAGTTGATTACTGACCTCAATCAACGCTTGATTGATAATCAAGGGCGTTATTTGGTTGGCGATCGTCTAGGTTTAGCAGATATAGCAGTTTGTTCAATTCTTGCGCCTTTACTCGTGATTAAAGGTACGCCGTGGGAATTGGAAAATGATGATATTGAACAATTCACGGGTGAATTGAGGGAATATCATGACTATTTATTAGATTTACCGCTTGGACAATATGCACAGCGTATTTATGCGACTGAACGTAATGCACGGGTTGATTGGCGCGGTTTATAAGATTTGTTGGTGAATAAAGCCCTGATTGAAAATAATCGGGGCTTTTTTATGAGAAAGAAAAGAGCAAAATAGTCAATAAAGTAAAAAATTATCGGTGAATAAAATTAATTATTAAAAGAAAATTCGTTTTAAATAGAAAATATTAGAAATTATTGCCAAATTTACTTTAAAAAAACTGAAAAGAGGGAAATAATTATAAAAAGTCTTTGCTATCTTATGTTTCAGGGTGTGATGGGGATCGAAACGAGTTGTTCACTATTGGGAGATGAGTTGAACAGTTGCTCAAAAGGTCTTGTTTCGGCTTTGAGACAAAGATAAACCAAAAGTTTATCGGAATCATGTTTGCGTTATCCATGCAGCATCGTCAAAAGTTAAACGAATGTTTTCCCTTGACCCTTAAAAATTACTGAGTGAGCAGTTCCGATAGAAGCATAAATTCAGAGTGAGAACTGTAGAATGGAATTGGATCGTTTTGATAAACAAATTCTTGAAATTTTGACCCATGAAGATGTCAATCTAAATGAGCTTTCAGAGCGTATTAATCTCTCGGTGAGTTCGGTGCATCGACGCATTAAAAACCTGATTGAATCCCAAGTGATGGGACAGCTCAAACGAGAAATTAATTTTAATAAGCTCGGTTTTAGTTTACATATACTTTTACAGGTTTCTTTGAGCAAACATGACAGTGAAACCTTTGATAAATTTCTACAAGAAATTGAAGATATTCCTGAAGTCACCAATGCCTTTTTAGTGACAGGGCAGAGCGCCGATTTTATTTTGGAATTGGTGGCTCGTAATATGGATGACTATAGTGAAATTCTATTACGCCGTATTGGTAAAATTGACAGCGTCGTTGCGCTACATTCTAGTTTTGTGATCAAAGAATACAACGTATTTAACTGCTATAAACTGTTAAATAAGTTATAAAAAATGCATCTAAAAAGATGCATTTTTTACTGATCTGAATGAATTAAGCATCGAGTTGAGCTAAAACTTCTTCTGTAAATTCCACGTTTGTATAAACGTTTTGAACATCATCAAGATCTTCAAGCATATCAATCATTTTCATGATCTGTTTAGCTTGATCAATATCGTTTATTTCAGCTTTAGTCGATGGGCTCATCACAACTTCGGCATTGTCAGATTTCAATCCTGCTGCTGTAAGCGCATCTTGAACATCACCAAAACTTTCGGGACTAGTGATAACTAAGATACTATCTTCATCGATCTCGATGTCATCAGCACCAGCTTCTAAAGCAACTTCCATCACTTTGTCTTCTAATGAAACATCATCAAAAGAAATTTCGCCACGCTTAGTGAATAGGTATGCTACTGAACCGTTGGTACCCAAGTTGCCATTGGTTTTACTAAAGCAATGACGAACATCTGGAACAGTACGGTTTAAGTTATCAGTCATGGTTTCAACGATAACTGCAACACCACCAACACCATAACCTTCATAGGTTACTTCTTTTAAATCATCATTATCTTCGCCACCAGCACCACGTTGGATTGCACGGTTGATGGTGTCACGTGTCATATTCACAGAAAGTGCTTTTTCAACAACAGCACGTAAACGAGGGTTACTCGCCGCATCTGGGCCGCCCAATCTAGAAGCAGTTACGATTTCACGGATATATTTGGTAAAAACTTTACCGCGACTTGCATCTTGTTTAGCTTTACGATGCTTAATATTGGCCCATTTAGAATGACCCGCCATGGAAGTAACTCCAAAAAATTAAAACTCAAAAAAGTGCGTGAATATTAGCATAGCGATAGTTTTCTTGAAAACTGCCATAGCTCATATTCAAAATTTAAAATTTTGATTAAACATCAAAAAATGATCAGATAGTTCAGACGATTTAGTTAATTTTTACATCAATATCATATTCGGCATATAGTGCTTTGATTTTTTCTAAATCTTGTTGCAGATCAGTAGGGTAAATTTTACCTAAAATGCCGCCTTGTTTAGTTCGAGCATTTGCATACATCAAGATGATGGGTACGTTGGCTGCTTTTGCAATATGCCAAAAACCAGTGCGAATTGGTTTTCGCGCTTCACCATGTTTTGCTCGTGTCGCTTCAGGGGCTATAACCAAATTAAAATTATCATTTTGATTAAATAGATCAACCATTTGAGTCACGATATCTTTGTTGGCTTTGCGATCAACAGGAATACCACCAAGTTTTTCTAAAATAGGCTTGAGAGGACCTTTGAATAGTTCTTTTTTTATCAGTGTATGTATTTTTAATTCTAAAATTTCAAATAAAGCCAGAGAAAGGATGGTATCTAGGTTTGATGTATGCTCGAATCCAATAATAACTTGTTTTTTTTCTAGAAGTTTTGGATCAACATTGTATTGCCAACCTGTTGCTTTAAAAATAGATTTTCCTAAAAATTTTTTCATGTTTATCATCATAGGCTTTGAGTCGCAGCAGTGTAATACGACTTTTTAGGAAAACATATATCCGACAAGACCATATCGAAATAAATTTAGATGTCTTATTAATGATCAAAATAGTGCAATATCATCTTTACTCAAGCTGTAAAGATCATATAGAATCAGCTCAGTTTATGATTTTTAACACTATTTTAGTAATTTGATAAAATCATCTGCTTGTAATTTAAGTTAAATTTAACTAAGATCAAGTCGCATTTTTCATATCAAATATATGATTAAAGTTTAGGGCCTATAGCTCAGTTGGTTAGAGCAGCGGACTCATAATCCGTTGGTCGACAGTTCAAGTCTGTCTGGGCCCACCATTTATCCAACCTCGTAACTATTTGAGTTATGAGGTTTTTTATTGCCTATTGATTGTGTTTTCAACTGCCTTTTATAGACCGTAATGTGGTCTATCGGTTCGATAATCCGATGGTCTATCTGTCTGATTGCCTACATATATTCTATGATTTACCCCTCTCAGATCGTTTTCCAAGCATTTTGTCTTGCCATGCGATTTAGGCATGTCGATGAGCCATGCTCTTAATGTCATCGCATCGTAAAACGCATGGGAAAACATGATGTGTATGGGGGAATTGTGAGATTGCTTAGATTCCTCGTTTCGGGCAGGAGTTCTAGGGGAAATTACTGAATGGCGTGGGGGAGTTTTGCTTGTAGAGAACATATCTGTCAGCTTTGCCATTCGGTCTTGTATTAGTTGATATATGCTTTTAGTCCATCCATCAATTCACTTTGCAAGCTATCAGGACTGACGACATGAATATGTGGCATCCAGTAACGAATCAGTGAAAGAAGCTGTAGTGAACTGACATACTGACTGCTGATGAGCAAAGCCCCATTATCCATTTCTTTGACAATTTGTTGGAGCGGTAACAGGTTTCGTTGTCTAAAATGATCTGCAACTTCGGCACTGATGGTTAGAATTGCTTCCTGTTTGTCCTGTCCAAACCAGATACTTTCTTCTGCTTCTAATTGAGTCAGTATTTCTTTGCTATGTTGGAAAATGGGTTGATCGCTGTGAACAATAACGTCTTTGACAAAGCTGAGACGATAGGCTTTCAACTTCTCATCCTTGACTGTTGCCAAATACCAACAGCTACGATGATTGATGAGCTTATAGGGTTCAAGTAGATGATAGCGACCCTTATAATACAGTGTGACTTTGTGTCGATTTAGAATTGCAGGTTCAAGTTGCTCAAATAGAGCTTTGAACTTTGTACCATCCTCATTGAATTGTCCCTTACTTTCATACACAGATTTCGCATTTTCATTCAATATTCTGCGTAAGAATTGTCTATCCATGTTGGGAAATAGGTCAGAAACACCCGAAAGCATTGAAAAATGACGAATATCATTATCATCCAACTGCCCGAAATAATCATCTGGGAGGGCATAAAGTCCTTGCTCATTCAGCCCAAGCATGGGCAATGCCACCATTAAACGCTCATTAATATCACGTTGGATGGTACGTTTACTCACGCCATATTGTTCTGCAAGCTGCCTGCTATCTAGTGTTTTACCTTCATTGAGCTGACACAGCATATCGGTGATCCGTTGTGCCAGTTTGACGTGTTCATTTTAGTTATCTGTCATTAGTTTTTCCATAAATCATGCTTTCTATATCTATAGTATCTGCATAGATAGACAGGTGATGTCGCTATCCATAAAAATCATGTTATATCCCAATGAAAGCGATTATTTGATTCTTTTTTCCATTGTTATATTTGCAACGACATCACCTGTCCACCCCTCCTGTTAATCTTTAAATATCAGTAACAAGATGACTTTATGAATGCCAAATTTCATTCATAAAGTAGAAAATAATTGTGCCTTTATTAGGTACAAATTGTTATGATTTTTATGACTAAAAATACAACTACCTAGTTTGGTTGGAGAGTCAATCCATCGTTATACAAGGAGAAAACAATGGCACATTATGAAAACCAATCTGACATGTTTATGAAAAGAGCTGAAAGCTGCAAAAAGAACGGAGATCGTTTTTATGCCCAAGCAAAGCAAACAAGTAATAAAGACCAATACAACCAGTTGATGGCTCAAGCTCAAGCCCATTATCAAAGTCAAAAAGAGAATGAAGCCAAAGCCAAACAACATGCAGGTAAAACTTGGAAATAATCCAAAAGTTTATAAGTAAATAAGTCAAACCATTATTTAGAAAAGGGGTAATTTTATGAGTAACTTGGAAAAAGTTATAAAAGCATCGACATCAGAATTAGTCACAAGAACGGAACGCAAGAATCCAGATGGAAGTACAACGACAACAACTGAAGTAGAACCAAGTAAAAATGGAGCTATTAAAGGTGCAATAGCAGGCATGGCTGTAGGTTCAATGATTCCTGTTGTTGGCACAGCAATAGGTGCAGTTGTTGGGGGAGCTGTTGGAGGATTGATTGGTGGTATTTTTGGACCATCAGATAAAAGTGATAAATCTCATCAGAATAATAATGAGTAATACTGCATCAGATAGTCAGAATGAGTCGAGATATGATTTCCGCTCATTCTCACAAATACTCATGTAATTGTGCTCATTCTGACAAATACTCATGTAATTAAGCAAGTTTTGCTCACATATTATTTTCATGGTCTATAACCAAAGGAGTGACCATGAAAAAATTCTGCTTAGTATTTAGTATTGTTTCGGGTTTTTCTAGGATGCAATTAAATCCATTCTATAAATCCAGTGCGAAGATCATTTATAAAATCGTAGATAGGTTTGTAGAAAAGATTCCATATTTTTCAAGCTCTTTAGTCATCAAGTAAGGAGCATTAAATATATGAAAGTTTTACAGCAATGGCTGATAGAGCAGCGTGAAAAAAGAAAATTAACGATTCAACAGCTCGCACAAAATCTGAATAAACCTGTTTCATATATACAAGACATTGAGCATTTGATGATTGTACCTATTAAAGGTAAAAAATAGTTAAGATTACTTGGTTTTTAAATTGTAAAAGGATGATATATGAAAAAATTTCTTTTAATTCCATTGCTATCAATATGTGCTACAGCAGTTCATGCAGTACCGAATGTATGGCAAATGGGATATGGACAAGGTCTCGCTGAATATTCAATTCAGGATGCCAAAGGGCAAACATTATGGGTCGTCTGTAATGAGGGGGCAGGAGATGAATATGATCATTCTGCACGGTTCGAGACAAAGAGCAAGAGTTATGAAAATACTGACTCTAAATATCCCCTCACTTTTCTATTAGATGGTAAAACTGAAGTTGCACCATCAGGAACGACCAATTGGCGCAATGGTGCAAATGCTTGGTATGAGTTTTCTCATGGTATTGCCAAAGCCAAGAAAATAGAGGTATTCGTCAATAATAAAAAGATGGCTACTTTTACTCCTGTTGCCAACAGCATCAAAAGTGTTGCGAAAAATATCTCATCTTGCACAGCAAAATGGTAAATTATTCCAATTAAAATCAAAGGATTCAATTATGAAGTTTCTAAATCTACTCGCTGTCATTTCTATACTCTCTATGTCTTCTACATACGCTGCAACATTAAATGTAAAAATGAAGAAAAATACTCAGTGGGGAGAAGAATCAGCTCAATTAGCAACTGATAAAGGACTCATTTCCATTTATGCTCTGGAGTTAACCAAGAAACAGGCAAATGATTTGAATACGCTGAAAAAAGGTAATTGTGTTCAAATCAAAGCCAAAGATCAGACTTTAGAAAAATCTGATGGTGTAATATCCGTTATGGAATTTGAATCTGTAAAAACAGTAAAGTGTAAATAAACCTACTGCTGCATACATGAATTGTAATCGCCCTCATTTGGCATAGATATTATTTTCATGGTGATTCAATCAAGGAGCAAACACCATGAAAAAGCATTATCCAGAGCTTGAGCAATTATGTGAGCTAATGGATCGTATTCCTCATCCCAAGTGTCAAAACTTGGCGAATAGTATCCGTACCTGTAATACCATCAATGCCAGCCATCAGGAAAAAGCTGCTGCTGTACTGATTGCAGCCTTACAATTTCTTTAAATCTTGATCTTATCAATAACCCCCAATGCAATAACTTGCATTGGGGTTTTTGTATTTATGGAGCATCATCATGCAACCACAACCTCGTATCCATGACAAAGTGGGTTATTGCCTTGTAGAGACTTTGATCTGTAATAAGCTTTCTGAACGTGCCGAAGGGAAACTGCATTATCAGATTTGGCAGCATCAAGATGATCAATCTTTTGGTATCTCGCTCTGCAAAAATGAATCTACAGGAGGCTTTAGTGCGGAACTTATTCAAGTTGCAGATATCTTACAGTGTTTGGCAAACCTTAAAGCAACTGAAAAGCCATTTCATGCAACAGCATTTAAGCCTTTATTTTCTGGGAAATCAGCGAATAATCATTGCTTCCTTGCTGCGGTATTTGTAGATCAGAAGCTCATTCATCCTCATGCCATGACTGAAAGATTATTGGAAGTCGATATAGATTTTGAATCGTGGATAACTCGCTTAGAAAGTCTTATTGCTACTGATAAAACCACCAATTCAACCAAGACTAGCAAGAAACGTCCTGAAAAGGAGATAGAGCATGAAGCACATCAAGCATAGAGATGACATCAAATATGTAATCAATCGTGAAATCGCTTTGGCAATATCCAATACGATATTACGACTTGAAGCCCAGTATGAGGAATCCTATCAAGCCACCCTATATGGGTGGTTTGTTGTCTGTGAGTATGAGCAGGACCTCACTGAACCATTTACCGATTTGACATTTAGCTTGGCAGAAAAGCTACATGCAGGAGAGGTCGAATTTGTGGAGAAGAAGCAGGATTGGTACGAGGCCTACATCATGCTCAACGACAATGAAGGCATCTTAGTCTATGTCCCGAATATGATTTTTGAGCAATATCAACTCAACGCGATCTGAGTCAGCTACGACAGACCTGTCCGCACTTTTTTCCTATTGATTCCAATGTGAGAACCTTTGATGACAAAGCATCCCTTATTCGCTTTGGGCCAAGTCGTGTCTACACGAAATGCCTTACAGTTTGCTGAAACAGAGAAGATAGACCTTGTTGCATTACTTGTACGTCATCATTGTGGTGATTGGGGTGATGTATGCGAGGAAGATCGAGAGTCCAATGAGGAAGCACTATTGCTACCACTACGCATCATGTCGAGTTACAGATTTTCCGAAGGGAGTATTTGGATCATTACTGAAGCAGATCGGTCGGTGACGACCATTTTGCTACCCAGTGATTACTGATTGACCGAGAAGAAGACCGTAGGGCAACATGCTTTACGGTTGATCTTTTTGTGAAGTCAAGGTTGGCAAGAGAAGATGCCTTTTGATGATGAACAGTGACACTGTCTAGTAGTCCGTTGGTAGAGACATTTGAGGGTACAATAAAAACTTGAAAATTGGTGAGACTTATAGATATTATTCTTGAATAGTTGATGATCAGTCACTATAGGCTTCTGTGCGTTGGAGGGATTGTCTAAGAGTCTATCGCATTGTGTTTAAAAATTCACAAGAGCCAAAGCCTCACTCTATGGAAACATACAGCTCTGCTTAAGCAGGCATATTTCTTTAATGAAATGTGAAAAGAGGAATGATAATCAATGTCCGAAATGATTCGGATTTTTGATTTATTTTCGGATGATTATCCTCCCAATTGGGGATAGGGATAGTCTGATGCTGAGTTTTTTCATAGGAGAGATGTTGTGTTCATTCTCAATAAGAGTTGCTTCTTTTTTTGCAATTCTTCTTTGCCTAATCAGAAATGCTCTAAACAGTCCATTTTACTTTGTAGTTTGGCGTGTTTGATCATTTTTTGCGGACATATTCTTTTTTTGATTATTCATCAAGAAGGGTAAAGAATATGACTATACTACCAACATCACTTAAAGAAACTGCTATAACACATTCGATTCGTAGTTTTGAATGTGGTAAAGAGTTCGACCTACGTAAATTGATACCTGATTGTCCTGTGTCGGGGATTCGCTTTGTACCGACAGAAGATAAGGTTCGTGCTTTAGCCCGATTAACTTTTGAAAGTAAGAAAATTTCTAAAAGCTTGGGAACATATTCCCATTTAGAATTTGATAGAGAAATTCCCAATCTTATTGAACGGGTACAACTTTATCAGCAAAGAATTGCAAAAGGAGAGCATCCTTTTGATGATCAAGAAACTCTATCTAAAGAAATAACCTTTGGTGATTTTGTCTTATCGACTTATTTACCAACGGCTAAGACTCGTAAAAAGTCTTATAAAGATGATGAATCAAGGTTGCGTAATTATTTAATGCCTGCATTGGCAAAACTCACATTTTCAGAGATAAATGCAGGGATATTAAATCAATTATTCACCGAAATCAGTCTGAAGAAACTAAGTCATGCGACACTCAATCGAATCCGTGCATTACTTTCAGCCGTTTATAAAATGGCAATTGATTATGAACTGATTGACACTAATCTTGTCAGTAGAGTCAAAAAGTATAAAGAAAATAATCAGAAAGAGCGTTATTTCAATGACGAAGAATTAAAAGCTTTGGTGACAGTGCTACATGCACCGCATCAATTTGGCATTGATAATTTGGTTATTGTGTCAATTGTCAGATTTCTACTGCTGACAGGCGTACGCAAACGTGAGGCTATGGATCTTCAATGGTCTCATATTGATCTTAATACTGGCGTATGGCTACTTGGTGAGAATAAATCAGGCAAAGCTCGTCGAATTAATTTGAATAATGATGCACTGATGATTATTCAGAAACTACCAAAGCAATTCGATTATATCTTTGCCAATCCTGAAACAGGGAAGCCGTATAACGATATACGAAAAACGTTCGAGAAGATTATGCGATCTGCCAACATTGGCAATGTGCGTATTCATGATTTACGCCACAACTTCGCAAGTTTGGCTGTCAACAGTGGTCAGAGCCTTTATGTTGTACAGCATCTATTAGGTCATGCTTCTCCGCAGACCACCCAACGTTATGCACATCTACAGGCCAGTACGCTGAAACAGGCTTCTGAAGATGTTGCTGCTGTGATTAGACATCATACTGACGCAGCTTAATACTTAAACATATTCACTTATTTTCTGGGTGTAATTAATAGTTACACCCAAGGAGATTTTATGTCCGAATTACACAAGATTACCCTAAAGCAAAATCAATATTTATCTGATGTATCTCTGCCGATTGAGAAAAATAAATACGCTCTCATTAAGGCAGGGACAGGAATTGGTAAGACTTCAATGGTAATGGAAAAATTATCAAAGAATTTTGACATTATTGTGATGATTATTCCTTCTGTATTAAAAGTGACAGAGCTAGAGCATACCTATGCAAACTCATACGGTAAAATTAACTATCATTTCTACTATGATAAAAATGTACCGACTGAAGTGGATTTTAAAGATAAAACCAAGAAAGTCGTGGTATGTACCTATGATAAGTTAGATGCAGTTGCTGATGTATTATCACACAAACAGTTGGATTCTACTGTATTGGTCGTTGATGAATGCCATAAACTATATTCATCAGGTGATTATCGTGATGAGGCAATCAATAAAGTTGTCTTGAATATCAAACAACGGAAATTCAAAACGGTGTTGTATTTAACCGCTACCTTTACATCGCATTGTTTTGATACTTTGGGACTGCCAGTACTAGATAAAATTTATCAGGTTGATTTGGAACAACTCTCTCTTGAACGTTCAATAGATATGATTTTGTTGCAAAAAGGAGATCAATACAGCTTTATATCATTAATACAGAATCGTCTAAATCTGATGAAAGAAAAAGGTGTTCGTAAGAAAATCATAGTACGCAATAATAATCGGGAAAAATGTGAACGTATTGCTGCTGTTACAGAAAAATATTTTGGTGTAAAAACATTGGTCATTCATAGTAAAAGTAAGAATGACCAAGATGTTAAAGAACTTTTTTCATCTCAATTAATTCCTGAAGACATTGATATTATATTCTCTACGTCCATTATGGATGAAGGAGTCAATATTAATAACCTCGATGGAGACATAGATTCTGTTTTCGTGATTGGAAAACAGGCTCATCCTGAAGAATTAGTCCAGTTTCTAGGTCGGTTGAGAAAAACGACTGTGCCATGTTTTATGGTGCTTCATACGAAAATAGATGAAAACCATCAAATTAATATAGACACGCTCAAGAAAATTTATTTGAACAAGAATAAAAAATATACTACTCGGATGAATAAAATTTCAGAATTATTGGCTGAAATTTTTGATGATTATACATTTGATATGTATGATGAAGAGCGGCAAATCACAAGCATCTATAAGCGTGTGAATTTACTCAATGAGACATTCAATGAATTTTCAGGTGCAAAGCTCTTTACAGTCCATAATGGCAAAGTTGAGCGTAATGCAGCAAGTATTGCTGCCAATTACTATCGTATGGATAAAGCAAATTGCTATACTAATTTTTATTATTTCAAACACCGTATTGAAGAGCTATTACCGAGTTGTAAAGTCAAATACCGTTTGGATTATTTAACACAAACGCCAAGTTACATCAAAGAATCTCTGAATGAAGAAAAGGAACTGAGTGAAAAAGCTGTCAAGGCAAGTATTCCTATTGCATTTGAGATTTTCTTATCCAAGATTGCTTCAGAACTTCAAGAAATATTGGATATTGAAGAGTCTGGCTTAGCAATTGAGGAGGACGATTTTTCTGATCAGCTAAATGAAGATATAGACGAACTTGTACTCAAAGATTTCGGCTTGGACATTCTCAAGCAACAGAAAAATGATGACCGTTTTATTGATAAAATGGTTGCAAAGTATGATGTTCCATATCATGCCGCAACTGTTGATATTGTAGGGAAAATTGCTGTTCTTTCAACCGTGATAGGTAATCTGAATGACATCTATCATATTATTGAAACTCGGCAATTTGATAAGGTAATGGTGGCATCCAAAGCCTATTCAT